>JBDKHX010000133.1:0-5161 GCA_039797415.1 Pseudomonadota bacterium
CACAGGTCTGGCTGCTGCAGGCCGTGGCGACTTGCTCCCCGTTCGACTCGTCCGCTAAAGTCGAATGACCCACCAAGCGCCGGGGCCCTTTGCTCGGCGCTGCCAAGGTGACATAGATGCAAGCAATAATGCGCATCTATGCCGCCCATCAAAGTCCTGATCGCTGAAGACCACGCACTGCTGGCCGACGCCCTGCAAATGTTGCTCGGCACGCAGGCCGATATGCAGTGCCTAGGCGCCGTCGGTGATGGTGAACAGGCCTTGGCCCAAGCTCGGGCCCTGCAACCGGATGTGTTGCTGCTGGATCTGGGCTTGCCTCGGCTGGATGGCTTGTCCGTTGTCGCGGCCTTGCAGCAGGTGGCCTCACCGGTCAAAGTGCTGGTGGTCACCGCGCGGCTGGAGCCTCAATCCATCCGCACAGCGCTCAGCCTGGGCGCGGCAGGCTACCTGCCTAAAGACGAAAACAGCGACGAGTTGCTGCTGGCCATCCGTCGCGTGGCACAAGGGCGTCGGTACATCAGTGCGCACATCGCCCAATTGTTTGTGCCCGAGCACGATCAAACCGCGCCTGTGGGCCAACTCACCCGCAGTGAGTCCATCATCTTGCAAATGGTGGGCGAGGGCCTGACCAGTCGTGAAATCGGACTTCGCCTGGACATCAGCGAAGCCACCGCCCGCAAGCACCGCGAAAACATCCGCCGCAAACTGGGCATCCGCAACAGCGCCGAAATGGCGGCCTACGCCATCCGCGTTCAAAGCGCCAGCCAAGCCTGAGCCAGGCACCCCACACCTGAATCCCCCCTGAACAAAGGGGTGTCGGCTACGCCCTAGTGCGTAGGCCCATGCGCAGCTCTACGCCCCGTGGCGAGTGGTCAAGCGGCAGGCGCACTTCTACGATCGAATCATTCATCAACCCGTCAAGGACACCTGACATGATCGTTCGTCGCATCGCCACACTCGGCCTCATTGCATCGTCTTTGTGCCTCACCACGGCCTACGCTGCTGAACCTGACGGCGTCACCTGCCCCAATGGCACAGATGCCAAGATCAGCAACGGCAACAAAACCCTGGTCTGCGAGAAAAAGGAAACCATCACTCTGGCATCCGGCTGCCTGGGCGTGATGGACCCCAAGGGATCTGACACCTGCCTGCCCGCCATCACCGGCGCCCGCACACCATCGGGCCCCATTGGCCATCTGCCCCTGGTGCACCCACCACTGAGCGAGTTCAAACGCAAGGTCAACGAAAACAAACCGGACACCTTTGAAGCTGAAAAAGTGAGCCACGTCTTCCCCAACGGCAAACCCATCCCGTATGTGGGCAACGCCGACAATGGTGTGACCTGCCCATCAGGATTTGATGGTGACAAGACCAGCAACAACCGAGGCATTCGCTGCGACCAGGTCGAGCGCAACAACGTGGCCGCTGATTGCGACTTTGGCTGGACCCTGCGTGTAGACGACCTGGGCAATCAACGCGACAAATGCATCGGCATCAACGGCGCAGGGGCGACCAAGCCACGCGGCATCACCAAAGTTCAATTCGACATCGAAGAGGCCCTGCCCAACGTCAACTGGATTTTGGACACCAAAGCCGGCCCAGACAGCTGGAAGAAAAAGCTCTACGCCTACCCACGTAGCAACTGAGGGTGAATGAACCATGCGCCCACTGCACTTCAACGCTGCAACAACGCTTGCACTGCTTCTCTCGTTGGGCGCATGTTCCAACACCCCTGGGCCCAGCACGCTGGCTGATGTTCGCAACAGCAGCAACCCCACAGACCGGGCACAGCGCAACCAGACATCCTTCACGCCCGCGCTGCGCTGCATGGACGACCTCATGTACCAGCGCGGCACCCGTGATGTCAGCCTGATGATGGAAGAGCTGCGAGATGCCACCCAGAAGGTGCCCATCTCGGCACGCGACATGATGACCTCGGCCATCTCCGACATCAGCCGCCGGTCACGCGGCGTGCGCTTGTCCGTGTTTGGCACAGACCAGCAAAACCTCATCCAGTTTTTGCAAACGGCTCAAAAATCCACGCCCTTTGGGGTGGTGCCGCAATTCGCCATTCGGGGCACGGTCAGCCAGTTGGACGAAGGCGTTCAACGCAGCAGCGCCAGCTTGGGTGCCTCGCTGACTGAAACGGTATTGGGCATGCGCTTCTCGTCTGACACCCGCTTTGCCGTCATGGCCATGGATGCGGCCGTGGTGCAAACCGACACCATGACCTTGCTGCCCGGTGTGATCGCCAAAAACACCACCGTGCTGGTCAGCCGCGATGCCAATGCCGAAGAGGGCCAGGCCCAATTGGTCAAACAAGGCGTGGGGCTGGTGTTCTCGATGTCGTCGTCTCGTGCGGATGGGCCTGCGCAAGCTGCTCGCAACATGGTTGAGCTGTCCACCGTTGAGCTGGTGGGCAGGCTGATCAAAGCCCCCTACTGGCAATGCCTGGGCATCCCCGACACCGACCCTGAAGTGCAACGTGAACTGGATGACTGGTTCCTGTCGATGGAAGAGGGCGAACGCATCCGGTTTTACAAACAACGCATGCGTGAAGGCCGTTACTAAAACGGCGCCATTGATGCGCAACCCGACGCGGCCTTTCAAAGTGCGCTGCGTGATTACCGACTAGCCATGGGCCTGCCCAAACAAGGCCCGATGGACGAAGCCTTCTTTCGGCAACTGGTCACCCAAGCGGTGCCCCGCAAAGGCAGTGTGCCTACACCCAGCCCCAACGGCCAACCCATGAGCTTGACACTGGTGGGCAACCCGCCCCAAGGCAAGCCAACGACCAAGTTGGAGCTGCGCATGAACACGCCCGGCTATGTCTACTGCTACAGCCAGGATGAGGCCACAGGCCGCATCCAACGCATCTTTCCGAACCGGTTTCAACCCGACCCACGCTTGAACCCCGGCAAACCATTGAGCCTGCCCGGCAAGGCCTCGTTTCAGCTCAACCCCAACGCGCAACACGCCTGCATCCATGCGCCGCAAGAGGTGTATGCCGATTTGCCGCCCCAGCTGCGCTGGGGCGATTTTGAAGACATCCGCTTGAACTCGTTTGAAGAGATCAGACAGCAGTTTGCGCAAGCATCCGGGATGAAGGTGGTGCTGGTGGAGCAGGTGGGGGGAAGGCGGTGAGCCTATGGTGGCGTTTCGCTCCCTACTCGCACATCGCTTTCAGGCGCTGCATGACCAATGCTGATCGTTCTGGCTCGGCAATCAGGCCCGGCAGGGCACTTGCAAAATCTGGATTTGACAGCAGCCGCTGGAAAGCTGAAGAAACCGCCTGCCTTAGTTCGGGTGGTGCTGCAGCCAACTCACTGGCCAGTTCCTCCCGGCCATCAACGATGTTGAATACGTCCTCAATATCGTGACTGGTTAGAAAATCACCCGCTCCGCGACCTGCAAAAGCTTCCAGTTTGGTTGCAATGAAGGCCACAGCGCTCACCAGTCGAATGGTCAGGTCTGGACTCAGCTCCACCGGCTCGGCGCTCTCCACGGCATAGGCATACCAGCGATTAGAAAAACCCAGCACCTCCGGCTGCACTGGCATCAGGTCGAACAGTACGCCCGAGTCCTTGTGTATCCACCGGCAAATCACATCACTTGTGACATCGCGAGCGAATCCGCGCTGTGCCACTGTTTGCTCGATTCGATGGAAGATCGCCCGATTGGCATTCACCACTGCGTCTACGTCACGGGTGGCGCGCACACTATCTGCCAGTGGATCGGTCACCAACAGTCCCGCCACCGCACCACCGAGGAATACCACCTGTGCACGTAGGTCACCCAGCGCCTCAGCAATTTGGCGTAGGTAGGGCAGGTTTGGGTCATCAACTCGCATCGTGCGCCCTCAACTCGGAACGCATCAGTTCTGCCTCCATCAACTTGGCTGCCAAACTGCGTTCCCGTGCACGCCCAGTGCGCAATGCGTCCAACAAAGCCAGCAAGCGGTGCAAAGCAGGGTCAGCCAGTGCAGCCTGTGGTGCTGTGCGGTAGAGCGGTGAAAGTGTCGGGCCTTTGGCTTTGCCTTCAGGGTGGGCCCACACTGGCGCCTCGCCAGGCGCAGCGGCCAACTGGTTGACCAGCGGTTCTGCTCCGAAAGCCGTTGGCACCCCCCGCTTGACCGGCCCAACAGTGGCCGGCCAGACATAGCGGGCGCCATGCAACACGAATTCGAGCAGATTAGGGCGCACCGGAGCCCACTCCCCACGTGCTGGCGCCACCGCCAAACCCGAGGCCACAGCACGCTTCACGCAGGCATGCGCTTCCGACGCACTCATGAACAAAGACTCGCCTAGAGCAGCATAGGTCCAGCGCTGCGGCGGGTGAGCAGCCACCTTCAGTAGTACCAGCAAGTCTTGAGGCTTCAGTTCCATCGACAAATCAAATCCAAATATTCGCCATTCGCGAATTACGAATATTCGCCGATTTCATCGCCTTTGGCAAGTCGCCAGGGCAATTCTGCTGATGTTGAGGTTGCCTACCTTCCAGACGGCTCATGCTCGACTGATCAGCGACTTGATTCGTAACACCAAGCGGACAAACAGCTCACCTGGTAGGGCCGTTTTGGTAGTCACTGACTGGGCAGAAGGTTCCCGCTTGCGGAGCGTGTGGAAGTGAACCGCATCGTGCTGATGAGGCGTCCATGCTTGCCCAAGCACCTGTCGGCTCAGTTCGCGAATTTCGTCGTTGGTGTCCATGCTCGAATGCCCGTTGTGTTGCGTGCAGCCGGTGCACTCAAGGCGCTGGCTTTGTGCCACAAAACCGCAAAGACATCCTGAACCACATCCTCTGCCTGAGACTTGTCCTGCAAGACTCGGTAAGCCGTGGCCAGCAGCAAGCCGGCTGTCAGGTCATACAGGTTTTTGAAGGCGGACCTGTCCCCCATGGCGACACGCGCCAGCAGGGCTTCCACTTCTTGGGCTGGAATCATCGGCAGCCGCCTCGACCTGTTTGTTGTAAGTGGAAAATCTTAATGGACTTGTTCCACTTTCAAAGACCTGGACTGAACTAAGTCCGCGCGTATCAATAGCTGTAGCCGCTTGCTGACGGTGTCGATACGTTTTGCGCATCCGGTTTGACAACATGCCACACGCCGCCTTTGCCGTCACCATGTCGGTCGCCAGCCTTGGCATCACCAGCAAAGTAGTAC
>JBDKHX010000134.1:0-5086 GCA_039797415.1 Pseudomonadota bacterium
GCCGGTCGTGGATTTGAGCGCATTGATCTGGTCGGCTGTGGCTTTGGCGGTGGCGCTGACGGCAACCGTCAAGGACCCGGTGCCCAAGTAACCGTTGATAGCCACTGTACCTGTTGTGACACCGTTGGTACCTGCGGTGGCTTGTGTGGCGGACGCGCCAATGCCGGAGCCGTTGCTGGCCAAGTTCTGGTTGTTTCCATACACGTTGGTGCGCAGATTGGCTGTAGCTGCAATGATGGTCTGGTTGGCGTTGGCGCCGACCTGGAACTGGGCGGTGCCAAATGTCCCATCCAGCAATTTGGAGCCGTTGAACTCGGTGGTTTGACCAATGCGGTCCAACTCTGCAACCAGCTGCCCCACTTCGGCCTGCAATGCCTGGCGGTCACCAGCGCTGTTGGATGCGTTGGCCGATTGCACGGCCAGTTCACGCACTCGCTGCAAGATATTGCTGGCCGATTGCATGGCACCTTCGGCCGTTTGCGCCAGTGAAATACCGTCATTGGCATTGCGGGCGGCCTGGTTCAAGCCACGGATTTGGCTGGTAAAGCGCTCGGAGATGGCCAGGCCGGCCGCGTCGTCCTTGGCACTGTTGATGCGTAGACCCGATGACAAGCGCTGGATGGATGTTGTCAGTGACGCTTGGCTGGTGCCCAAATTGCGCTGGGCCGTCAGTGAGCTGATGTTGGTGTTGATGGTAGAGGCCATTGCAAAACTCCATAAGGTTGCGGCACTGCGGCCGGGTCAAGCTCCAGCAATGGACTGGCAACTTGGCGACGATGGGGCAATTGTGGGGACGTCAAGATCTGGTGTTTGATGGAAAAAACAGGGAAAAGCGCCCCACTTTCAGAGATCAAGGCTAAAGTTTTCCGGGGAATGCCCGAAAACAATTCCAACGGGTTGCATCAAGGGCTCGTCGTCCGGCGGGTTTTTATTAACTTTGCAGACAAGGCGGCCAGGCTTGTACTGGCGATTAGGTCGGCAGAAATGCCGAGTTCAGTCAGGTTTATATGGAGTAAAAAAATGGCAGCAAATATCAACACCAACGTAAGTTCTTTAACTGCTCAGCGCAACTTAGGGCTGAGCTCCAATGCGCTGTCCACATCGATTCAGCGATTGTCATCGGGTCTACGCATCAACAGCGCCAAGGACGACGCGGCCGGCCTGGCTATTTCAGAGCGTTTCACGGCTCAGATCCGTGGTTTGAACCAGGCCACCCGCAATGCCAATGACGGTATTTCACTGGCGCAGACGGCTGAGGGCGCGCTCAAAGCATCTGGCGACATCTTGCAGCGTGTACGTGAACTGGCTGTGCAATCGGCCAACGCATCCAACAGCGCTGGCGACCGCCAGGCATTGCAGGCCGAAGTGGGTCAACTGGTGTCTGAGCTGGACCGCATTTCGCAAACCACCGAATTCAATGGCTCGAAGCTGCTGGACGGATCCTTTGGAACACAACAGTTCCAGGTCGGTGCCAACGCCAACCAGACCATCATTGCAGCTACAGCCAACCTGCGTACCAGTGTGTACGGGAATAACCAGAATGTGGCCAGCAACGGCTCCGGCATTGGCGCGTCCGCCACACAAGCCACCGCAGGTACCAACGGTGTCACGACAGGTACAGTGGCCATCAACGGTTACCTGGGGAGCGGATCCTTGACGGTTGCCGTCAGCGCTACAGCCAAGGCTACAGCCGACCAGATCAACGCAGTCAAGGCAAGCACTGGCGTAACCGCCACGGCTGCCACTGAAGTGCGCTTGGGCGGCATGGCTGCAGTTGGGTCGTATTCGCTGACGCTGGAGGGTGACAACGTCGGGGCTGCACGCACCGTCTCGTTCACCCTGACATCAGCAACTGGCACCGATCGGCTGTCGGCTGCAGTGTCGGCCATCAACGACCAAGCTGCCAAGACCGGCATCAATGCGTCGCTGAGCTCGGACGGAACACAGGTCATTTTGACGAATGCCACAGGCAACAATATTGTGGTAGGCGACACTGCCAATGCCAATGCTGCGGCAGTGACCGCGACCGCCTACGACGCAGCCGGAGCCAGCACCGGTTCGGCACGCACCCTGGCGGCCGACGCCAATGTTGAGTTCGTCAACACCGGTGGCTACATTACCCTGGACTCCGAGAAATCGTTCGCTGTGACGTCCGCCAGTAACCAGCTTGACAGCGGTGGATCGGCCTTGCAGACGGTCGCCAATCTGGATGTCACCACGTTCTCCAACTCCACGAATGCATTGAAAACGGTTGACTCGGCACTGGCCTTTATCAATGGCGAACGGGCCAAACTGGGTGCGCTGCAATCGCGTTTCGAAACGTCCATCAACAACCTGCAGGTGACGTCTGAGAACTTGTCCGCCTCACGCAGCCGGATTTTGGACGCAGACTTTGCCGCAGAAACAGCAGCTCTGTCACGCGCCCAGATTCTGCAGCAGGCCGGCACGGCCATGGTGGCCCAGGCCAATCAGCTGCCGCAAGGGGTGTTGGCCCTGTTGCGTTAAGGTAAAGCCAGGCTTGCCAGGGCAGTTTGTTCTGGCGAGCAGTTTCTAAAAAGCGGCGGCAGAAAAATTCTGCCGCCGCTTTTTGCCATTCGTGCCTAAAGTTACGGGTGAATATGTCGATGGGATGGTAATAGGTGGGGATTACCGCGCATATCAGGTGACACACGGCGCTGCGCGCTCTGATAATGATGGGCAAAGGTTTGGTCTGTTACTAGGAGGTGGTCATGGCTACGATTTCGTCCCCTGGGCTGGGAAGCAACTTGGACGTCAAGAGCATCGTCTCGCAATTGGTGGCACTCGAGAAGAAGCCTCTGGACAACCTTAAGCTGCAAGCGGCCACGGTGCAGACCAAAATTTCTGCGTTTGGTCAGATCAAGTCGCTGGTGTCCACCTTGTCCGATACCTTGGGCAAGCTCACCAGCGTGACGGGTTGGAATACGGTGAATGCTACATCGTCCAACAGCAGTGCGGTCAGCGTGAGCGCGATTGGCGGCACGTTGCCCACCACTTTTAACGTGGAAGTCAGTGTGCTGGCCAAGGCCAAAGCCACTGCTTCGGCGGCGGTGCTGCCCGTAGGCGGAGCAATTGGTGCCGGTACCTTGACCCTTACGCCCATGAGTGGCGCGGCAGTCGATGTGGCGGTGACTGCCACCGACACGGTGTCCGATGTCGCCAGCAAAATCAACGGTGCGAATGCGGGGGTGACAGCAACGGTGTTGAACGATGCCTCCGGCGAGCGCTTGCTGCTGCGCAGCAAGACCACCGGCTTGGTGGGCGGTTTCACACTGAGCGTGGCTGATGACGATAGCAACAACGCTGATGCGCTGGGTCTGTCGCGCCTGGTCGTTGGTACTACCAATACGACTACAGCCACCGATGCGGCGGCCACGGTTAACGGCATTCCGGTAACTTCTTCGACCAACACATTCGCCACCACAGTTTCTGGCGTGACGTTTAGCGCCCTACAAGTGACCACTGCACCTGTGGAAATATCAATCAGTAAGAACACGACGGACATTCAAAAGAACATCGACGCATTTGTGGCAGCGTACAACGCTATCAACGATGTATTGAACGAGGCCACCAAATACGATGCTGCCACAAAAGGCGCCGGACTGCTGCAGGGCGACTCTACTGCGCTGGCTTTGCAGAACAGTTTGCGCACTGCCATTCAGTCGGTAACGACTGGGTCCAGCGTGTTTACCCGTTTGGCAGACGTGGGCATTACCCAACAACGGGGGGGGAATCTTGCGGTCGATTCGACCAAGCTGGCCGCTGGCCTGGCCAATACCGATGAGCTGAAGAGCATGTTCCGCAGCACGGGTGGCGGCGCGGCAGACGGCATTGCCGTCAAAATCAAGGCGGTCACCACCAGTTTGCTCAGCAGCACCGGATTTTTTCAGAGCAAAGAAAACAGTCTGAAGCTGACTTTAAGCCAGAACACCAAGAATCAGCAGCAGGTCAATGAGCGGGTGACTAAGTTCGAAGCCAGTCTGAATGCGCGCTATAGCGCTTTGGATACGAAGATGGCCAGCCTGAATGCCCTGAATGCCTATGTGAGCCAGCAGGTTACCACTTGGAACAAGAGCACAAGCTAATGCGTTGGCACTTCAGTTTTCCTGGGTAAAGTCGATAATTAGTTATCAGCTTCTCAAACGAAAAGGACAGTCAAAATGTTCGCACCCCACAGCGCTCGCAGTGCCTCTGCTTACAAGAGGGTCGGTGTTGAAACCGGCATGCACACCATGGACCAGCACCAGATTGTGAGTTTGTTGTTTGATGGCTTGCTTGAGTCGCTGGCCACTGCCCGCGGGGCGCTGGCTCGCAAAGATGTGGCTGCCAAGTGTGCGTCAATTTCCAAATGCATTCGAATCTTGGAAGAGGGCTTGGCCACCGGGCTTGATACGGTGGACGGTGGTGCACTGGCTGTAAATCTGGAAGCGCTCTACGACTATGCGGTCCGCCGTTTGTGTTTGGCCAATGCCCGTAGCGATGACGCCATCTTGCAGGAAGTCCAGCGTTTGGTTGAGCCGCTCGCGCAGAGTTGGAAGGTCATCAAGAACACGGATGGTGCCAAGGTTGCGCCCACGAACTCTGGAGCACGTTTGTTACTCGTGGAGGCTTGAGTAATGTCGCAAGTCTTGATTGAGTATTACAAAGCAATTGAAGACAGTAGCGCACGCATGCTGGCGGCGGCCAAGTCCGAGGATTGGGAAGAGGTAGTTCGGTGTGAAGGGATCTGCGCGGTGTTGATTGAGCAACTTCGATCCAAATCGCGAGAGCTGGAGCTTATGCCCGCAGAGCGCTTGGAGAAGGCTTGCATCATGCGTCGCATCTTGAATAACGATGCACAAATTCGTTATTTGGCCGAGCCATGGCTGACGCACGTTGAACACAGGTACTGCAGTTCAAGCCAATTTCTGCACTGATTCGCTGTGTTTCACAGCGACATCCTCCGCATCAATGCAGGGTTGATGGCAACTACACCTGCATGTTCATGATGTCGGTGTACGCCTGCACCATGCGGTTGCGCACATGCAGCGTGGCCTGGAAGCCGATTTGCGCTTTCTGGATGGCCACC
>JBDKHX010000135.1:0-5081 GCA_039797415.1 Pseudomonadota bacterium
GCCCGCATGATTGAAGCCAAGGTGCCAACTGCGCCTGGCTACTTGGGCGAAGACCAAAGCGAAGAGCGCTTGATGGCTGAGGCCGAACGCCTGGGCTATCCCTTGCTGGTCAAGGCCGTCAGCGGTGGCGGTGGTCGCGGCATGCGCCTGGTGCATCAACGCAGCGAGCTGGCTCAAGCCATTGTCAGCGCACGTCGCGAGGCTCAAAGCGCATTTGGTGATGGCACCTTGATGCTGGAGCGGCTGATCCTCAATGGTCGCCACATCGAGATTCAAGTGTTTGCCGATGCGCATGGCAACGCTGTGTATGTGGGCGAGCGTGATTGCACATCGCAACGTCGTCGTCAAAAGGTGATCGAAGAGGCGCCATCGCCAGTGGTGAGCCCAGAGATGCGCGCCAGCATGGGCAAAGATGCCGTTGCTGCTGCCTTGGCTGTGGGCTACCGCGGTGCTGGCACCATCGAGTTCATCGTTGATGACAAGCTGAACTATTACTTCCTGGAGATGAATACCCGTCTGCAGGTGGAGCACCCCGTCACCGAAATGATTTCGGGCTTTGACTTGGTGGAGTGGCAATTGCGCGTCGCCGCAGGCCAGCCTTTGCCGGTCAAACAGTCTGACATCGTTTTGACAGGCCACGCGATTGAAGCGCGTTTGTACGCTGAAGACCCCTACAGCGGCTTTGCACCTCAAACTGGCCCAATCCGTTGGTGGCGTCCTGAG
Source organism: Pseudomonadota bacterium (assembly GCA_039797415.1). Taxonomy (GTDB): domain Bacteria; phylum Pseudomonadota; class Gammaproteobacteria; order Burkholderiales; family Burkholderiaceae_C; genus Aquabacterium. The sequence goes on from JBDKHX010000135.1 coordinate 724, forward strand.
CGTGCTTTGCACGATGGCGTGCGCATTGACGATGGCATCCGTGAAGGCGGGGAAGTGACCCCGTTCTATGACGCCATGGTGGCCAAACTGATCGTGCACGGTCGTGATCGTGATGACGCCATCCGCCGCTTGATTGCCACTTTGGATGACGCCCCCTTGCTGGGCTTGCGCAACAACGCGCGCTTCTTGCGTGACCTGGTTGATCACCCCACATTCCGTGCGGGCGACATGACCACCACCTTGATCGACAAGTGGTTGGAAGACGGCGAGCCCATCATGCAGCGCCCAGTGCCCCCGCGTGAAGCGGTGCTGGTGGCTGCGGCTGTTCATGCCCTGCGTGATGCGGGTGAAGTGGCCGCCAATCGTTTGCGCTCGGCCAGTGTGTCGGGTTATGGCTTGAAGTTGTCGGTAGACGGTACCGAGCATGCGGTGCGTGTTACCCCTGGCCTGCATGGTGCGGTGGCGATCTTGCCCAAAGGCGAAGCGCAAGCTGCATCGCTGCGGGTGATCAGTCATGAAGCCGGTGAGGCGGGTGGCGAGTTGCGCTACGAGCTGGATGGTGTCCGCAAGAAGGTCTTGGCCGTTTGGGCTGATGGCGCTTTGCATGTGGTCATGCAGTCGTCCACCTTTGTGTTTTCCGAGGTCTCGCCTTGGCCTTCTCAAGACCAGGCCAATGACCCACGCCGTGCGTTGTCGCCGGTTGCAGGTGTCATTGCCCAGGTGTTGGTCAAGGCTGGTGATGTGGTCGAGGCTGGGCAGCAACTGGTCAGCGTCGAGGCGATGAAGATGGAAATGTGGCTCTGTGCGCAAGCGCCGGGCGTGGTGAAAGCGGTATCGGGCTCAACGGGTGACCAGGTTCAAGCTGGCGCGCTCATCGTTGAGCTGGAGCTGAATGAAACGGAAGCGAAGGAGTCATGATGAGCGACAACTTGAAAGTCAATGGGTCAAATAAGGCGATCTTGACGTGTGCCCTGACCGGTGTGCTGACGAATCCCAAACAACACCCCGTGCCGGTGACCCCGGCGCAAATGGCCGCTGCAGCCCGTGATGCTTACGACGCTGGCGCATCCATCATGCACGTGCACCTGCGCCAGCAGATCGACGGCATGGGCCACCTGCCCAGTTGGGACCCACAAGTCGCCGCTGAGGTGGACATCGCGATTCGCGAGGCTTGCCCTGGCGTGATCATCAACCTGACCACAGGTGTGATTGGCAAGGACATCTCTGGCCCTGTGGCTTGTATCCGCCGCGTGCGCCCCGAGATTGCCGCTTGCAACGCCGGCAGCCTGAACTACTTGAAGATCAAGGAAGACGGCAACTGGGCGTGGCCTCCGATGTTGTTCGACAACCAGGTCGACAAGATCAAAGAGATGCTGGCCGTGATGAAGGAAACCGGCACCAACCCAGAGTTCGAGTGCTTTGACGTGGGCATCGTTCGCTCAGTCGGGATGTATCACAAGAACGGCATGACCAACCATCTGGAGTACAACTTCGTGATGGGTGTGGCATCCGGCATGCCGGTGGATGCTGACTTGCTCAAGCTCCTGGTCAAGTACCGTGAGCCAGGTGCCATCTGGCAAACCACGCTGATTGGTCGCCAGGAAATTTGGCCTGTACACCAAGCCACAGCGGACCTGGGCGGCATGCTGCGCACAGGTGTGGAAGACACCTTCTACCTGCCAAACGGCGAGCGCACAACTGGCAACGGCCAGTTGATTGAAGCGCTGGCCCAATGTGCCCGCAACGCCGGCCGCGAGATCGCTTCACCTGCTGAAGCCCGCGCCATCCTCGGTCTACAAGCTGGAGACAAACATGGTGCAACAAGCGTTGTTGAAGGCCTTGCCGCCTGAAGACGGGCAGGGGCGACCGCAACTGACTGCGGTGCCCGGAGCGGGCGCCGCCTTCATGTCGACGCCGGCGCGGTTTTTGCGCACGGCAGCGCGCTATGCGGATCGTCCTGGCTACTTTGTGCGTGATGCACAGGGTTGGAAGCCCACTACCTGGGCTGCTTATGGTGACCAGGTGTTGACGGCCGCTCGGGGCTTGATTGCTTTGGGTGTGCAGCCCGGTGACATCGTCTGCATTTTGGGCTTCAACCGCCCAGAGTGGTCTGTGATGGACATGGCTGCGATGGTGGTCGGTGCCGTGCCAGCGGGTGTGTACTGGACCAGTTCGGTGCAAGAAGTGGAGTACATCCTCCAGCACTCGCGCAGCCCGGTCTTGCTCATTGAAAACCAGGAGCGCTACGCCAAGATTGCATCTCTGCGTGGTGGCCTGACGGACCTCAAACACGTGGTCCGCATGGACGATGGCAAGCCCAGTGATGCGGCCACCATCAGCTGGCGCGACTTTTTGGCCAAGGGCGACAAGAGTCTGCAAAAGCAGGTCGATGCGCGCTTGCAAGCCATCAAGCCGGAAGACCCTGGCACCTACATCTACACGTCTGGCACAACGGGGCCATCCAAGGCCGTTGAGCTGACCCATGCCAATTTGGCCTGGAGCGCGCAATCACTGTGTGGCGCCTTGGGTGCGACGGCAGATCAGCGTCTCATCTCGTATCTGCCCCTGGCGCACGTGGCCGAGCAAATGATCAGTGTCCACAGCCCTGCGCTGTTGGGCTTTCCGATCTACTTTGCCCGTACGCTGGAAGAATTGAGCGAGCATCTCAAAGAGGTACGGCCCACCATCTTCTTTGGTGTCCCCCGTGTCTGGGAAAAGATGCACGCAGCCATCGAGGCCAAGCTGGAAGCCGCCACAGGCCCCAAAGCCAAGCTGGCCAAATGGGCCTTGGGCGTATCTGGCCAATGGCATGACACCAAGCTCAAAGGTGAGATGCCGGGCGTGTGGTCCAGTCTGACCAAGACCATTGCCGATGCCTTGATCCTCAAGAAGGTGAAGGCTGCAATTGGTCTGGACCAGGCTCACATGTTGGCCACGGGTGCCGCGCCCATTTCAGCCGAGATGCTGAAGTTCTTCACCGGGCTGGACATGGTCATCCGTGAGGTCTATGGCCAATCGGAAAGCTGTGGTGCCACCACCTTGAGCGTGCCTGGCGCGACCAAGCTGGGCTCAGTCGGCCGACCGGTTGAAGGCGCAGAGGTCCGCATTGCCGACGATGGCGAGATCTTTGTGCGTGGCCCGCACATCTTCAAAGGTTATGCCGGCAATCCCAAGGGAACCGCTGAAACCTTGGTCGATGGCTGGTTGGCATCAGGCGATCTGGGCCACATGGATGAGCAGGGTTACCTGTACATCACAGGGCGCAAGAAGGACTTGCTGATCACGTCAGGGGGCAAGAACATCTCGCCAGCCAACATCGAGGCTGACTTGATGAACACGCACTTGGTCGAGCATGCCGTGGTCTGCGGGGATGGTCGTCATTACCTGACTGCCATGTTGACCCTGATGCCCGATGCGCTGGCTGATTTTGCCAAGCACCACCAACTGTCTGGCGCTGACTTGCATCAGCACCCGGCCGTGTTGGCGGAGCTGCAAAAGGGTGTGGACCATGTGAACTCGCGTCATGCTCGCGTTGCGAATATCCGCAAATTCACGGTCTTGCCCAAGTCACTGACCATCGAGTCTGGTGAATTGACCCCGACGATGAAGGTCAAGCGCAAGGTGGTGCTGGATCGTTATCAGGACGTGGTCGAGAGCCTGTACAAAGACTGAACCGGAGCCACCCCTGTCATGGATTTCGATGTTGCGATCATTGGCAGTGGGTTTGGCGGTTCGGTGGCAGCGCTGCGTGCGGCCCAAAAGGGCTTGCGCGTGGCCGTCATCGAGCAAGGTCGATGGATTCAGCCTGAGGACATGAAACAGGCGGCGCAACAGCCCACCAAACTGTTGTGGCAGCCATCCTTGGGACTGAATGGTTTTTTTGCGCAAGATTTTTTCAGGCACGTCAGCCTCGTGCGCGGCATTGGCGTAGGCGGTGGCAGCATCGTCTACGCCGCCGTGTTGTTGCAGCCGCAGCAAGGGTTTTATGACGACCCAGCCTGGCAACAGTTGCCCGATCGAGACTGGCGCCAGGAATTGGCGCCGCACTTTGACACGGCCCAGAACATGTTGGGCATGGCCGTCAACCCTCGGCGCAGTCAACAGGATGCATGGTTGCAGCAAACAGCCAAACGCCTGGGGGTTGAGAACACGTTTGGCCCCATCACCCAGGCCATTCATTTTGGTGGTGATGCAGGCACACCCAAAGAGCCTGATCGCCCTAGTTGCACCTATTGCGGCAACTGCACCACCGGTTGTGCGGTGGGTGCCAAAAATTCTCTGGACAAGAACTACCTGCACCAGGCTCAGCAATTGGGCGTTCGCATCATCAGTGAGCGACGGGTTCAGCAAATAGTGCC
>JBDKHX010000136.1:0-4990 GCA_039797415.1 Pseudomonadota bacterium
AAAACATGTTGTCGGGGAATTTGGTTTCAGATAGCCGACTGAGAACGGGGTTTGAAAGATAGGCCTCGTCATACAAGGCTGTTTTTGCCGCCAATTCCGTGCGCAAGCGGAACTGGTTCAACTTCTCTGGCTCACTCAGCAAGGCGATGGTTTCATTCACCACCTCCATGCGTGAGGCGGTTTCACGCTGATCACGCGCAATCGTCATCGCAGTCGACAAGTCTGAAAACCAGCTAACCCCGATAGACATGCAGACGATCAAACCAACAGCTTTGTGTGTGGTCCAGCGTCCGACCATTTCCTTTTGCTGCACGGTCCATAAGAAATAAATCACTGCAGCTTGAAACGGCCCGATGAGCATCAGTTGCCGAGCATTACGGGTCAAGCCAATCATGGCCAGGAGCAGCACATAGCTCAGCAACAGTGGCCATTGCAGCTTCATGTCACAGTAATCGCGACCGTGCTTTTTGAAGTAAATGGGAATCGCAAATGGAAGCCATTGCAAGAAACTCAATGCCTGCAGGAACTTGCCGCCGACGTCTCCGTAGGCTGCCCCGCCTTTGAAGGTTGACGCTGCACCGATTGCCGCCATGACCCAGATCATCCAGACGGGAGGAGCATGCAAAGCACCAACAGGCTCAAAAACCCTGACTGCAAACCACTGGCGCAGAGCCATGAAAAATGCCAATTGACGGTATGCGGCATGGACGAGAATTGCCATCACCAACAAGCCAGACAGAATGGCGAAGGTTTCCTGTGGGGCACGAAGCAAATGCACCAGGCCTTGAGCACTCAAGGTTTGTGCGATCAAAGAAACCAAACAGGCACTGCTGTTGAACCCAATCAGAGCAAGACTCGATACCGGTGTGTCAACCACGGCGTTGCTTTGCAGTAGGTATTCATACAGAAAAAAACTGGATGAAACGACCAGCGCCACCGACACCAGGTTGTCACTAGATGAGTCCAACCCAACCTGGGCAAGCCCACACAAGACCGCCACCACTTGCATAGCGCGGCAGAACAAAGCCAACTTTGTCACGACGCGGCCTCAAGCTGTTGCAATACATTGCTCAACATTTTTTGATTGGAATGCGCAGAGGCAAGATATCGTTGATGCCCCGCTTGAGCCAAAGACATGAGCTTGGATTCTTGCTTCAGAAGGTCTATGCAAATAGCAGCACATTCTTCGGCGTTTTCCCAAAAGAGCGCCTCGGTGCCTTCGCAATAAAGTGCTTGGTGTTCGGCCGTACGCTCAGCACACAGGAGTGCCCCCAAGGCTGGAATTTCCATCGACCGGGTGGTGTGCATATCCCGGTTGCCTTTAGAAAGCAAACCGAGGTTGATGCGAGCGCATTGAATGGCTTTGGCGTAATCGTCCCCGCCGATAGGTCCTCCACGCCAATAGGCTGACAATTCTGACCATTCAGGGGCTTTGTTCCAGTGCGCTCCTTGAATCGTCAATGGCACACCGGCACGCACCAACTCCAACATGAAAGGGCCTCGCTCTGGCATCCACGTGCCGAGAAACAATACGTCGGCACGCCATCGTTTCAGATCAACCCCAGTGAGGGGTCTTGGCGCATGAGACTGCTCATCGGCAGACATGAAAACTCTGAAGATGTTTTTGGCACCCAGGTTTCGGGCCTCAACCACATTGAGGTCACGCATCACGACAACCAGATCGTAATCAGGTAAGGCTTTCCTGTACGCCGCAAACCTGCGCCCATCTCGAGGCCCTGTTGGATCGTCAATGCAGTAGTTGATGACCTTCTGCGCATGTCGTTTGAGTAAGGCGATGGTTGCGGGCGTGACCCACTCTCCGCAGTCCACATGGCACAGATCAAACTGCTGCCCTTGCAACTGAACGCTCAGTTGCCGTTGCAGCAGGGGGGCAAACCAATGCCCACCGAGACGCCAGGTAATGCGCTCAATCCAAGGGGTAGAGGGCAGCAGCTTGCGTGGATCGAGGTGGGTAACCGCATGCCCAAGCCGTTGGTAGGCCCGAGCACGGTCCAGACAGGTGCCACTTTGCGCACCCAAGTACAAAATTCGCTTGGGTGTCATCACAGGATCAAGTCCTCGTAAATCGACAAGGCCTGATGCCCATACTGGCGCCACCCTCCGGCCTGCTGCACCCGTTGATGGGCCAATTGGCCTGCACGTAGGCGCATCCCGGGATCATCAGCCAAACGTTGCAAGCGTTCTGCCAGGGCATCGGCATCGCGCTCAGGAACGATGTAACCATCCACGCCATCTTCAAATAAATCAGCCGCGCCGGTGTTGCGGCTGGCCACAACAGGGCAGGAACAAGCCATGGCTTGGGCCATCACCATGCCAAAGCCTTCTTGCACGCTGGGCAAGGCCATGACGTGACTGCTGCTCATGATGTGTTTGAGCTCGGGCTGAGGCATGTGCCCCCAAACCTTGACTTGATCTGACCACAAGCCTATCGCTTTCAACAGGTTCATCAAGGTTTGATCAACCGAACCAACCAGGTGCAAGGTTTTGTGAGGATGATCAACTTGATGAAACGCCTGAAGCAAATAGGGAATCCCTTTTTGCAGGCTCATCGCCCCGACGAACAAAACGTCAAAGCGGCGAGGATCCGGCGTGGATACCGTTTCAAACCTGCCAAGGTTGACCCCATAAGGCAGCAGTCTGAGTTTGGAAAAGGGCACCCCGGCTTCGATGAATGAGCGCATCGCAAACTGCGATGGAACCGTGATGCAATCAGCCTCTTCGTACTCTGCACATTCGAGGTCAATCACACGGGGATCAATGCCATCGTATGGCATGCCCCATTTGTCATGTTCAGCAAGCAGTAATTCGTTTTGAACCCGGATATGAGCCGAGCCTCGATCACACACATACTTGCCGCCCATTGATTTGATTTTTTGACCACTGCGCAAACCAGAGCCCGACAGCCCGACAAAGACATCGCAGTCATCCATGGCGTGCGCAACGTATCGGTCCAGCGCAATCTTGGCCGCGTATTCAATAGCGCGATTCATCCCGCGTGAAGCCAGTTGCCAACGGTTCAATGCCATGTAGGGCGTTTGAATCCATGGGAAGGTCTTCAACTGATGTGCTGGCAGTTGCTCATCACGCAGCTTGAACTTGGGATAACCGCTGAAAATAGCCTGAAGCGCCCCGGCGGATGAGAGTTCTCGCGCGAGATCAAAGGTGTGAAATTTGCCAATAGTGGACAGTGTCACCTTCATGATGCCCATACCTTTTTCATGTTGTCAGGACTGATCTGCGCCCAAGCGAGAACCAAGCAAATGCCCGCCAAGGCGGTTTCACAGAGCAACACAGACAGGGCCGCGCCACTGATACCCCATGCGGGCGTTAAGGCATATGCCAGCAGCATCTGGCTGATCGCCACACCCAAGGACCAAGCCGCCAAAACCATGTGTTGATTGACCGCCATCAACATGACACGTGGCACGTGCCACAAACCAGCCACGGCGGCATACGCCAACAACAAGCCAAAGGTGATGGGGTCAACTGTGATTTTTCCGTGGGTCCAGATTTGCATCAGCCAGGGCCCCAACCAATGCAACAACAGGCTCAAGCCTGCGGCCAACAAAGCACCCGTCCGGAGGGATGCTGAATAGAGCCGACGCAGACCTGATGCGTCACCAGCCCCAAATTGCCGGGCGAACTCGGCCCACAAGGCATGGCCAAAGATCCCAGTCAATTGAACAGCGGTACGAGAGACGGTTCGATAGGCATTGAAGACCGAAACCATCGTGGGCCCCGCCAAGAAACCGATCAGCAGCGTCATGCCTTGAAAGGTCAATGCGTTGGCCATGGGGAAGGCCATGAACGCCATCGCTGGACGGTACATGGATTTGACCTCTTGTGTATTCGCTGCGCTCAAACCCCAAACCAATGACGGATGAGCCTGGAGGGAACACACAAAGTAGATACCGGTACCCAGCAAGCGAGCCAGCAAGCCACCCAAGGCAACACCGATGAAGGATTGTGAGTAAACCAACCCCAACATGGCACCAGCCCACTCGGCCAGTCGCAATAGATTGGCAGCCATCGCACCCAGGGCATACCGCCCCGTCGCTCGATACAGCGTTTCAATCAGGCCACCGAACAAGGTGAGCAACACGGTCACCATCAAACAAGCCAACGCACCCGCATGCGCATTCATTTGCGTCGAAGATGCAATCCACAAGCCCATGCCACCCACGACGGTGATGCCCGCACAGACCAAGGCCAGAAACAAAGCGGCGCTTTGAAATACACGGTTGGCCGCAGCGATGTCACCACGCGCCACATCCATGGTCATACGGTTGCCCGCAGTGGTCACCATGCCCACATCTGCCATGGACACATAGGCGGGAATAGCAGATAGCATCAACCACTGGCCATAGGTCGACATGTCCCAGTAACGCAAAAATAGTGGCAATGAGGCCAACTGAATCACGACCGAAACAAGCTGGCCGAATGCACCGGCACCGATGGCGGCCAAAATGCGTGAGGCCATGTGGTTGAGCTTCATGACTCAGGGATTCGGTTGGCCACCAATGAACTTGGCCCGAACAGAGTCTGGCATGGCCCCCAGCAGGTCGTTGAGAAAGCTGGCTTGCAGCGAAAACGCATCAGGTTGATGGGTGATTTCAGAAACCCGAATGAGCAGACCATCCATCTTGAACCCGAGCAAGGCCAGACGCAGCCGCTCCAGATTGCGTGGCAGAGACCCATCAGTGACGGTATTGCCTGTTCGAATCAAATACGTCAAGGGCTCGATTCTCTGGCCCATCGTGGCTTTGAGCTGAATGGCAGGCAACCCACCCCAAGGGGTCTGCAAGCTTGTTTTGTGCTTGTCATCCACCCGAAAGCCTTGTGAGGCGTAACACATGTCTGGGGTGTGCAATTTGGTGTCAGTGGACTGGTCTTTACCGTATGCCAACGAGACCATGATCACTCGCCCAGTTTTGCTGTTGCGATACGCGTGCGCAACGGTCTGGGTATA
>JBDKHX010000137.1:0-5537 GCA_039797415.1 Pseudomonadota bacterium
TTGATGAAGGCCTTCTTGCCAGGCAACTTGTCCATGTGAACGTCGTAATTGCCGTTGGCCAATTCGCTCACTGCATGCATGGCCATCTTTTTGACGCCGATGTGTGCACCGACCATGTCGTTGACGCCTTGCGCCACTGTACGGTAGTCACCTTGGAAGCGACCGGCATCGACCACCACGTCGATGTCGCCACGTTCATGCTCTGTGGCCATGTGGCCCATGCCCTGAACCAAAGACTTGACTGTTGCTTGCACACTCGAAATGGCTTTGCCCAATACGGCAAATTCGTCTTGCCCATCGACCGAGGCTGACACATCCAAGTTGCCCTTTGCCAAACCCTCTGCCGCAGCGACTGCAGTCAAAGAAGCACGACGAATGGCATTGACCACCGCAAAATACAGATACGCCGCCAGGGCCAAGCCCAACGCAGCGCCCGCGAACGTGATGTTACGACGCACCTCCAACCGGGCAATGCGCTCGTTCAGCGAGAAAGTCATGCGCTCATTGGCTGCGTTGTGGAATTGATCCACCTCTGCCATGACCTTTTGTCCCTTTTCAAACTCTGCCCACGGCGAGGAATCTGACTTGCCCTTGTTTTGCAAGGCCTTGGCACTGATGGCCATCAAGTCCTCGCCGTATTTGGTGACTGCAGCTTTAGCCGCCGCCCAATGTTTGACATCGGCCTCACCAGCTCGACCCAAAGACGCCACACGAATGTCTAACAAATGTGCGATATCAGCCAGAGACTGTGCCTGGAAGGGCCCTGTACGGGCGTAAACCACATCCATGTACAGGTAGGTCGCGGCGTCTGGATCAAACAGCAGCCCACTGCTTTCAGCGGCCATGTCTACACCAGCAAATACATCATTGATCAAATGGCTATGTGATAGGAGCGCATGCTTGGCGCTATCCCATTTTTGACCTTGCAATTGGGCCAAATCAGTTTTGGCTTTTTGCCATGCCTGATCCAAATCGGGCGCATGGAGCTTGGCGACAGACGCATCAACCTCTTTGACCGTTTCCAGCAATTTGGCATCCAGCTCTTTAAGCTTGCCGTCAACATCAGCCCCGTTGACTTTCATCACTGACAGGCCTCGTCTGTCTTGCAACATCATCACGAGGTCCAGCATTTCGTGCCCCAACGGAGCCCCCAGCAATTCATGCTTGGCCGCATCAATTTTGTTTTGCTCGTCTTGAACCGTGAACCCTAAAAGAATCACCAAGGGCACAATCAAGATAAAGCCAATCAAGGCCAATTTGCCGCCAAGTTTCAGTCGGCGAAGCAGCGGTTGCACTGGCGAATAAATGCCGGCAGATTGTGTTGAATCAGAACGGGCCATATCAGGCTCCTTGATGTCAAGTTAAAGCAGATAAACGGTGAATGGCTTGGTGCTCAATCAAGAACGAACGCCCAAGCGGTTGATGGCCAGGTCCAGCAGAGCTGGCACATCGAGGATCAGCGCAACTTCACCGCTGCCCAAAATCGTGGAGCCGGCCAGGCCCCTGATCTGTTGAAACACTTGCCCCAAGGGCTTGATGACGGTCTGGTGTTCGCCCAACAGGCGGTCCACAATCAAACCCACTCGGTTCATGCCATCGCGCACCAGGATCAAGCTTCTGCGGCCTGTCTTGGGCGGTTGATGGCGGTAAAACAAGCCCAAGTCCAGATAGGGCACCACTTCACCACGCAGGTCAAAGTGGCCCGACACCTTGGACGGGTCTGAGGCATATTCAGGCGGCACCTCCAGGCACTCGGCCACCAGTTCCAGCGGCAGCACGTAGCTGACACCGCCCACATTGGTCAGGAAGCCATCGATGATCGCCAACGTCAAGGGCAGACGGATCTGCATCGTGGCGCCACGCCCTGGCTGGCTGGCCACTTTGATCTGGCCGCGCAAAGTTTCAACGTTGCGCTTGACCACGTCCATGCCCACGCCACGGCCAGACAAGTTGGTGACCTGCTCGGCTGTGGAGAACCCGGGCAAGAAGATCAACTGATAAATCTCTTCGTCGGACAACTCCAGCCCGGCAGAGATGAGGCCTCGTTCAACGGCCTTTTCCAGAATGCGTTCGCGGTTGAGGCCTTTGCCATCGTCACTGACTTCAATGACGATGGAGCCTGACTCGTGATACGCATGCAGGGCCAATTGCCCCACTGGCGACTTGCCTGCCAGCACACGGTCATCAGACGACTCGATGCCGTGATCCAGGCTGTTGCGCACCAGGTGCATCAGCGGGTCGGCAATGGTCTCGACCATGGACTTGTCCATTTCGGTGTCGCCGCCACTGATGTGCAGTTCCACCTCTTTGCCCAGCGCTTTACTGACATCGCGCACGACGCGATGGAAGCGGGCAAAGGTCTCGCCAATGGGCACCATGCGCAGGCCCAAGGCGCCATCACGGGCCTCTTGAACCAGATCATGGATGCGCATCGACGCCTCGATGAACGAGGGTGATTGTTCTTTTTGAGCGACCAGTTGGGCACCGGAGCTGGCAATCACCAACTCGCCAATCAAGTCGATCAGTTTGTCCAGCTTGTCAGCGCGAACGCGGATGAAGCGGGTGTCATCACCAGCACGGCGGTCACGGCTGCCAGCGCGGCGCTCAGGCTCGTTTTCACGGCGGTCGGCACCCGGGGTCGGTTCGGCCGCACGGCGGTCAATGAAGGGCGGCGCATCGGGGCCGGCCAACACCTGCCAATGGGCCAACAACAAGGCCTGATTGGCCTCATCGGGTGCACGCTTGTTCAACAGGTTGCGGTATTCGTCTTCAGGCGAATTGGGCGGCAGGTAAACGATGTCGGAGTCTTCTGCCAGAAATTCAAACACTTGCTCAATGGTGGCGCGGTCTGCCTCGGTTTGCAGGCGGATTTCGAAACCCATGTAGCAGGCTTCGGCATCCAATGCCATCAGATCGGGCACGGCTTCTGAGATGACCTGAATGCCCACCACCTGACCGATCGAACCCAGGTACCGGATGAAGGACATTGGGTCCAGGCCATGACGCAAAGCGTCTTGACCCATGCGAATGGAAATGTGCCAAGGCGCTGCGCCATCGGCACCGCCCGCCCCAGCTGCTGCCGATGTGGCACTGGCAGCGGGTGCATGGGCATCGGCCGCTGAGGCGGCTGCGCCTCGGTGCGCGCGCAACTGCGCGCCCAGGCTGTCACTGAGTTGCGCCACCGCAGGGTCTGCTTCGTCACGCCCCACCTCGGCCAGCAACTGCTCCATCTGGTCCCGGCCTTGCAACAACAAGGCCATGCCTTGATCGCTCAGGGCGATCTGACCGCTGCGCATGCATTCCAGCAAGCTTTCAACTTCATGGGTGAAGTGAACCACCGCCTCAAACCCAAACAAGCCGGCCGTGCCTTTGATGGTGTGCGCTGCGCGAAAGGCGCAATTCACGGCCTCAGAGTCACCCGGGTCTTGCTCCATGGCCAGCAGCGCTTCCTCAAACTGGCGCAGCATGTCCTTGGCTTCGTCGAGGAAGCCTTCTCTGGCTACCGCGAGGATTTCGTCATCTGAGTTCATGTTCTTGCTCAATGTTGGGTTTGGGCCAATTCACCGAGCCCATACAGGCGCAAGGCATCCAGCAGTACGGCTGAAGGTGAGGTCAAGTGCAAGGAGACTCCGTTGTTGTGCAAGCTCCGATTGAGTGCCAACAACAATTGAATGCCCGATGAGTCAATGCTTTCCACAGCCTGCGCATCAAACTGCGTCTGGCCTACGCCCATTGCATGCAACAGGGCCTCACGAACTTCCGCCGCGTGCGGAATCGTCATCTCGCCAGGTAAGACATACGCATTGGCGCTAGGGGTGGCATCGCTCATGGCAATCTCCTGGTATCAGGGGCACAGGCGCTTGACAGCGTCGACCAATTGAGAAGGCTGGAACGGCTTGGTGATCCAGGCGCGTACGCCGGCCGCTTTGCCTTCTTCCTTCTTGGACTCTTGCGACTCGGTGGTCAGCATGATGATCGGCGTGAACTTGTGCACCGGGTGATTGCGCACATGGCGGGCAAAGGTCAAGCCGTCCATGCGGGGCATGTTCACGTCACACACGATCAAGTTGGGTTTGGCGGTAGGCAGTTTGTCCACGGCCTCTTGACCATCACCGGCTTCTTGCACCGTGTAGCCTGCTTTTTGCAGGGCCAACTTGACCACCGTACGGAAGCTGGTGGAGTCGTCGATCACTAAAATTGTCTTGCTCATCATCTGATCCTTTTCTCGCCTGTATCAAAAGAACTGCACGCCCGAGGACTTCTCGACCGACACCAGGTTGTGGTGGCTGGCCTTCATCTCTTCCATCGTGTAGGAGGCCTCCAGGCGCTCCAACCACTTCACCGGATGGTGAGCGGCAGCATCCTCCGCTCCGTTCAACCACATCACCAGCTTTTGCATGTCGTCGGTGACCAGGTTCAGCATCTGGCTGAGCCGATCTTGCGACTGCAAACTCATGGAGATCTTTTCCATCTCGTCTTGCACGGCCTGGCTTGAATCGCGCAGGGCACGTGAAGCACGTGCGGCTTCTGACACGCTGTTCATCAACCCAGCCAACACCGCAAAGGCGTTCTGGTCGGCCTGACGGGTCAACTCGTCTTCGTCCGTGTCATGACGACTGACTTTGGATTTCACGGCTTTGATGCGCTCTTGCATCAGGGTAACGTGGCGGCCAATTTGGATACCTACCTGGCGAGATTGCCCCGCCAAAGCGCGAACTTCTGAGGCCACGACGGCAAACCCGCCGCCGGACTCACCCGCGCGGGTGGCTTCCACAGAAGCGTTCAAGGCCAGCAAGTGGGTCGCGCGGCTCACTGCCTGTACCTCCTTGCTCAAAGCAACCATGTCAGACAAGGTGTCGGACAACCAGGTCACGGTATCCAGCATGTCATCTTTGAGCTGCACCGCCAAGCGGGTCGTACTGGTCAAGGTATCGATCTCTGCGCGATGTTGCTCGACCATGTCCTCCGGCATACCCAGGTCAAACCCGTGCAGGTTGCCTTGGGTGCTCAAGGCCTCGTCCAACTGCATGGACACAGCTGAAAAGCTGGTCAGCAAGTCAGCCATGCTGGTTTCTGAGTATGTGCGGGCAGATTCGATCTGGCGCCGCCAGACGGGAATGACCTGCTTTTCAAGCTCTCCGCCGCGCGCCGCACTTGCCGCACCCGCAATGGGACAAGAGGGGGTCTCCTCGTCGTCTTGCGCCACCGCCAGCAGGCCCTGAATCCAGCCCAGCCCTAACAGGACGGACACGATCACGACGCCGAAGAGAAACACGCCTACGGCCATGTTTCCGGCCAGCCGGTCAGCGACAACGCCTCCCACACAGGCAAAGGCGCCCAACGCGAGGTAGGACCATTTCACAACCTTCCCCGAGGGCGGGGCGGCTTTCATCTCATCGCCGACTTGCATCATGCGTGAGCCTCCTTGAAGTGACTGCGTGATGGCAGACATGCATTCGCACTCCCATGACTGACCGAAGGTTTATCGGTCATTGCTGGCCAGTTTGAATGAATCCCACAAAGTGAAAGCCGTGAAT
>JBDKHX010000138.1:0-4965 GCA_039797415.1 Pseudomonadota bacterium
TGGTAACGACGCTCAAAAAACCATTGGCATCATCTGGATGTTGTTGATCTCGACCGGTTATGCATCCGCTGCAGACAAGTCTCCTCCTGGCTGGACCATCGTGGCTTGTTATGCAGCCATTGGTGCAGGCACCATGTTTGGTGGCTGGCGCATTGTCAAAACCATGGGCCAAAAGATCACCAAGCTCAAACCCGTGGGTGGTTTTTGTGCTGAAACCGGTGGCGCATTGACCTTGTTCATTGCCACAGCCATGGGCGTGCCGGTTTCGACCACGCACACCATCACCGGTGCCATCGTGGGTGTGGGCTCGGTTCAACGTGCCAGTGCGGTGCGTTGGGGGGTGGCAGGCAACATCGTTTGGGCCTGGATACTCACGATCCCGGCATCGGCTTTTGTTGCTGGTTTGGCGTACTGGATCAGCAAGCAGATCTTCTGATCTGCGCGCAGACCTAGTAGCCTGATAATCCCTGGCATGACGGATCAGAAGCAGACGAACAATCCATTGCATGGGGTCACTTTGGCCCGCATGGTCGAAGACCTGGCTGACTACTACGGTTGGGAAGAACTCGGCCAGCGCATTCCGATTCGTTGCTTCACGCACGATCCCAGCCTGTCATCGAGCTTGAGGTTTTTGCGCAAAACGCCCTGGGCGCGAGAAAAAGTGGAGGGCTTGTATCTCTACACCTTGAGGATGACGCAGCAGAGGTGATGCGGCGAACGGGTTGTCAGCCGGCCTTGCGAAAGGTCAGGTTGATGCGTTGCGGCCCCACCAGCGGATGGGCGTTGTCCTTGACCGGCACGATGCCGTGATAACGCAGGCGATCCACGCCGCCCCAGACCACGACATCACCATGGGTCAGCGGTACTCGACGGGTTGGGTCTTGACGGCGCAGGCCGCCGAACAAAAACGTGGCGGCAATGCCCAATGACACCGACACGATGGGTTGCTGCAGGTCACGCTCATCCTTGTCCTGGTGCAGGCTCATTTTGCTCCCAGGCACGTAGCGGTTGATCAGGCAGGCATCTGGCTCAAAGTTGGTGAAGCCGGCGGTACTGGCCGCGTGTTGGGCCAACTCCCGCATCAGTTGAGGCATCTCGGGCCAAGCCTGATGGCTCAGCGGATCAGTGGTGCTGTAGCGGTAGCCTTGTCGGTCAGATATCCAACCGCGCGTTCCGCAATTCGTTAATGCCACGGACATGGTCAAGCCCCCTGGTGTGACCATGTGCCGAAATGGCGAGATCTGATCGATTTGTTCAATCGCCTGGATGAGGGCGGGGGCGTGACTTTTCGCAAAACCACACAGCACAAAGGCTTGCGCCCCCAAGGGTTCGATGTGTGTGGGCCCATCTTCCGGGGCAAATAAATCCAAGGTCATCTGGCTGTCGCGCTCGCCGGTTCTCTTGATGCAAAGCAAAGCTATGTTGACATGAAGGAGATCACCCTGATTCACGTGGGTAGATCGCTAACATCGAGACTCTTTCTCATTGTCTAACTTGGCCCAAGCTCATGGAAGAGTCTGCTTGTTTTGACTACACCGGCGACGCGTCTTTGCGCCAGCCGATCGTGCGTGCTTTGCGTCAGGTTGTGGACCCGGAGGTCGCGTTGTCCATCGTGGATGTGGGCTTGGTGTATGCCGTCACGGTGACGACGGAGCGTGTCCATGTTCTGATGACGATGACCTCTGCCGCTTGCCCTGTGACGGATGTGATCATTGACGATGTCCAAGCGGAGCTCGACCTTGTTGTGCCGGCTCACATGAAGATTGCAGTGGAGATCACCTGGGAGCCGCCCTGGACCCCGGAACGCATGAGTGAGCGGGCCAGGCAGTTGATGCAATGGTGAGCCGTACGCTGCGGGTGATGCGCCCCTTGATGATGGTCTTGGTGGCGATCAGTTTGGTCAGTGGTGTCATCGGCGGTTTGTTGCGGGCGGGCTTGTCGATGCCAGCTGTGGCTGCTTTGGACTGGGCGTCCCAGGCATCCGGACTGCACTCGGCTTTGATGGTTTGCGGTTTTTTGGGCACGGTCATCGGGATCGAACGGGCGGTGGCTTTGCGCGCAGCCTGGGCATTTCTTGTCCCCCTTGCCACGTCCTTGGGGGCGGCGTGTTTGTTGGCGCGTCAGTATGTCTGGGGGGCTGCGCTGTTTGAATGTGGCGCTTTGGTGTTTGTCTGCGTCAACGCCGTCATCGTCAAGCGTCAGTCGGCTTCACATACCTGGATGCTGCTCTTGTCTGCTGTCGTGTGGGTGATCGGTAACTCACGCTTCATGCTCTTGGGTTTGAGTGATGGCGTGCTGTCTGCGTGGTTCGGTTTTCTGGTGTTGACCATCGCGGCGGAACGTCTGGAGATGACGCGTTTGACGAGGCGGCATGGTGGGGCTCAACGATGGTTGTGGGGCATTGTGGCTGCCATGGTCGCGGGGATGCTGCTGATGCAGCGTGACCCGGTGATGGGCGGTGGGCTGTATGGTTTTGCCCTCTTGGCTCTGGCCTTGTGGATGGGTTTTTTTGACATTGCCCGCCATACCGTCCGCTCCGACGGGCTCAGTCGTTACATGGCGGTTTGTTTGCTCAGCGGCTATGCCTGGTTGGCTGTAGCGGGCGCGTGCTGGGTCGGGTACAGCCAGGGCTTGCCTTGCCGAGATGCCGCTTTGCATGCCCTTGGCTTGGGTTTTGTTCTGAGTATGGTCATGGGGCATGCCCCCGTGATTTTGCCTGCGGTCGCTCGCATCAAGTTGCACTTTGATGGCCGCTTTTATGGACCGTTGTGCTTGCTCGATGTGTCGCTGCTCATCAGACTGCTGGCGGGCAGCATCGACGATCAATGGCGAGCTTGGGGCAGTGGGCTCAATGCGGTGGCCATGGTGTACTTTGCGATCACTGTCATCAGCGCGGCTGTCAGTTGGCAGCGACGGCACCCCAGCCATCCTGGTCGACGCTCATGAGTGACGGTTTCGCTGTTTACTCTGTTTGTTCACGCATGAATCGCAGTAGGCGGCCTTTGTATGCGGGCTCGCCCTCGCGTGCGTCGTGGCTCAGATCCACCTCTTCCAAAGCGAAGCCATCGTGAGCCATCCTGCGGTTGAACGCCGTTCGATTGCCACGGTTGGGGTCCACAATCAGCACTTCCACGTGGGTCTTGGCGTGTCGGTCGATGAACTTGGGCAGATGGCCGATTTCGTCGCGCTCATACAGCACGTCGCTGCCCATGATCACATCAAACCTGCCGCTGACGTTGAGGTGCTGAGCTTGGTCTAGGCTGTCGTCCTCTCTCGCCCAGTCGCCGTGCCGGTAGGTCAGGGGGCTCATGTCGTTCAGTCCGGCATTGGTGCTCAAAAACCGAGAGGTCAAAGGGTGGCAGTCTGAGGCGGTGACGTCCGATCCTCGGCGGTGGCACACCAGGCTGGCCAAAGCCAGGCCGCAACCGACTTCCAGGATGCGCTCGTCGATCAGTACGGGGCGTGTGGCCATATAAGCCGCCAGATGGCGCGATGAGGGCCACAGCATGCCAAACAGTGGCCACATTGCGCTGGAGATGCCCAACGCCTCGGCTTCGCCGTCTGGGTCGGCATACTGCTGACGGTCCAGCAGTGACTGGATCAGCAGATTGTCCACACCAGCAATAGAGATGTGGTCTTGTTTGGTTTGATAGCCCGGCATCAGCCCGCTCGCGATGGCGCAGCGCCAGATATGTGGCGCTACCGTGTGATTCGGCGCAGTGCGGCGAGGTCGTGATCAGATCGGCCAGGCCGAAAGGGCAGTCACACGGGGCAAAACGAAGTGAGGGCAGTTTAACGTAAGCCCTCCCTGGATGAATGTTTATTCGTAGGCAGCCAGACGCAATTGCTCTTGCGGTGTGAACAAGTTGTTCTTCAGTTGCTGAGCACTGTCCGGCGAGGCGGCGCGAGCCTCTTGGTATTGCTTGATGCGAGCCTTCCAGGCCGCTTCTTCTCGATCCAGTGCTTCCAGGCGTTTGGCGGCATCTGCGCCGACCATATTGCTTCGGATTTGCTGGATCTCGGCAGGTGTGGCACCTTGTTGGCGAGCTTGCTCTTCTTTGGCGGCCAAGGTCAGGTGCACAACGGGTTGCTCGACATGGGCTCGGCTTTCCGCGCTCAGCGTGTTCTTGAGGTACTGGAGTTGTGCTTCTCGGTCAGCCTCAGACAGGGACTTGTTCTGGACGATGGCCAGCTTCTTGGCCGTGTAGTCATCGTACTCATCAACGTTGCCAAACAGTGCCGTGATTTCGCTGGGCTGAAAGTACAGGGCGCGCAGATCGCGGATCGACCTGAAGTGGCGGGCCAGAGCTGCGCCACTGATCTCGGTCATTTTGGGTTGATTGACAGAACCCAGTGCAGTTTTGAACTTCAAGTAGGCATCCAGAATGCGCAAGGCTTCTTTCTGACCTTTTTCGTTCAGCTCTGCAGTGATGTCTTTGACAATGGCTTCACGGATCTGGGCCAATGAGCGCTCACCAACGGCAGTCAGGTGGTATTCGAAGCGACGAATCAAATCAGGGCTCAGGACCAGGTCCTGGCCATGATTGGCCAGCACGCCATCGGGCGTGGTGCCGATGAAGGTTCGGGCTAAATCGTTGCTGTTTGCTTGGCTGGTTGCTGCGGGCAAATGGCTGGGGTCTGCCGGCCCAGTGCCGTTTGTGAGCAGCAAAGCGAGCAAGGCGCCGACGCCACCGGCCAGTGCCCAGGCCAATTTGGATCGGTTTGCGGATGTCTTGAGCAGGATCTTGCTTGCCATGTCACTCTCCAAAAAAAGACCGCCGAAGCGGTCTGTTTAGTGGGGCAGGTTCAGCCAATCAGAGGCCGGCCAACTTCAGTCGGTTGGCGTGCTGACGGAACAGTTCAACGGGGTTGGTTTCCCAGATGCTGACCAAGCCAACGGTCTGGTTCACTTCGTCCAAGTGGTTCATGATGTAGTTGGTGCGGATGACTTGGCCCAAGTTCATG
>JBDKHX010000139.1:0-5314 GCA_039797415.1 Pseudomonadota bacterium
TGATCGACTTGGTGTCGATGTACTCGTCGGTCTTGTTCTTGACGCCAGCCAGGGTCACAAAAGGCTTGTCCTTGAAGTTCTCAGCGGAGAACTCGGACAGCGACGAGGCCATCTTTTCGGCCATCATTTGCAGGTCGGTGGAGCCGAACTCCAGAGACACTTGATCGACATCGCTGGCATTGCCATAGGACACGGCGTTACCCACGGTTGGGCCCTTGGAGGCGCAACCGAACAAGGACATGGACAGCACGATGACGGCTGGGGCGAGAAATTTTTTCATGTGAAATCCCTAAAAATTGAACTGAGCGTTATTTGCGATAGTTGTCTTCTGCACTGAACTCAATGCGGAAATCTTGTGCTTTGGGCGTGGGCGCCATCTTGCGGATGTGAATCGTTTGATTGCCGTGGAACAGGACAGGCTTCCAGCCCTCTTCTTCCCACACCGAGTCACCGCTCTTGTCCAACCAGCGGGCGGTCGTCGTTGTCGGTGTTGTAGACGTCGACGTTGACCACCAGCATGTTGTTCTTGACGACGGAGCTCAGCCCCTTGAAGGTCAAGTACTTGGCGGTGCCCAGCTCTTCAATCTTGGATTCGATGGTTTCAGCTCCGGCGTTGGCGCCAAGTGCCAAGGCCATCAGGAGCGCAGAAAAAATGCGTTTGCTCATTGATTTCTCCAACTGTTCATTGCTTTGGAACATCTACCGCTACGGTGGCGACAGGTTCAGCGCGTGGCGTGATCTGGTAAAGCTGGTTACCGATCAAGCGTAACGTCGCGACAGCATACTTGCCTTTGACGTCGATCTGAACCGTCTTGGGGATGCCGCCCACATCGATCTGAAGGGTGTGCGTGCCTGGGGTCAAGCGCGTACGGGCTACCAAAATCGAATCTGGCAGGGTGCGCCAGGTTCTTTCGTCAGCCACTTCCGTTGCTGCAACCGCCAATTTGGTGGCCACAGAGATCAAACTGCCAACAGCGCCTGCACGGGCGGCGACTTCATCGGTGGCTTTTTGTGCAGAGATTTTCACGATGGCGCGGACGGCGGTTCGGGTGATGATGGCGGGCATCTCGTCGTATAACGCGCGCCGTGACATCGCGTTGACATTGGTCAGCGATGTCAGGCTGAGGTCGGTGTTGTTGACGACGATTTTGCTGGGGTAAGTGTTGGACACCGGGCGAACCACGGGCCAGGACAAGGCTGCCAGCTCCACGCAGTAGCCCGACCGGCACGGAATGGGCACCGGAATGGCGATTTGCTGAGAGTCGATCTTGGGCGCCAGGCCTCCTTCGACCACGATCAGGGTGTCAACCAAAGGCAGGGCTGGAGGTTGAACGGCTTGCACAGGCTCGACAACGGTTTTTTGGCTGCCCTTGCCACCCTTACCGGCTTTGGCTGCGACCACTTTGGGTGCGTTCACGGGTGGGGTGGGTGGCAAGCTGGGGCGCGAGCGAGCGTCCAACCCTTTCAGGCCCTCTTCAATCAAGGGATTGTTGGGCACCATTTCAGCCGCTTTGCGGTAACCCGGCGCAGCCATCGACGGCTCGCCCAACGCTTCGTAAACAAAACCCGCCAAGTAATGGCCAAAGGCTGACTCGTAAGAGTTTTTCAGGCTGGCCACTTCGGGGGCTTCCAGCGTTTCGATGGGGTAGCCACCCAGCTCTTTGAAGGACGTGACCTTCAGTTGTTTTTCTTCGGCATCGGCCTTGGCTTGTTCCAATTTTTTGGATTGGTACTCGGCAATCAAGGCTTGGCGTTCGTGCATCTTTTTGATTTCGATGCGGGCACTGTCCCAATCGTTGAGTGTGAGGTGGTTCAGTGCCAGGCCCAGATTGAGCATGACCTTTTCGTAGTCGCGGCCTTCATATTTGCGTACGGTGTCGTTGAAGACCATCGAGCCTGCGCCAGCCAGCAAACTGCCGGTGCTCATGCGGACTTCGTCTTCCCAGGCCCGGACCACGCTGTCAGCTTGCAGCCAAGACTCGGTGCTGCCGGAGATGTTGCCGTCCAAGCGCCGCAGTTCGCCCTGTTCAAATTTATACAGCAGATCAATTTCGGCGCCATTTTTGGCATCGTTGAAACTATCTAATGACGCCAAGCTGGCTTTGACATTGCCCGAATACAGCCCGTCTGACACGCTGGTCAACTTGTTGCTGTAATTCATATTGGCGCAACCCGTCAGAAACACGACGGTTGCTGACGCGAGCCATGCATATTTGATTTTCACAGGAACGATCTCCACTGATGTTTGTCGATACGGGTTTCACAACCGACACACATCTTCCCGATTTCTGAATAAATTGCCAAGTAGCGGCTGTGTAGTTGGTGTGATGAAAACACAGAATTGAGTCACCATCCTTGTTGCGTCTGACTTTGCGACTCCCCAATATGGGTGAGTTTGTCTGAAAATCCAAATGTTCTGTTTTCGATGGCAGGGAATAAGCAGGCTGATGTTTTGGCGCATTTGCGCGAAAATCGAGACATCCCAGTTGATGTCTGCCAATGAGTAATCCCTTATGCCCTTGACCACCCTGCACACCGCATCTGCGGGTTTTGAATCAGCCAGGCAGGTGAATGTCTTACCAGCAGGACACAAGGGCCAGCGCTTGCATGGCCACAGCTTTCGGGCCAAGGTTCGTGCGGCGTTGCCAGCGACCTGGGCGCGCTATCCGGGCGCCCAGGTGCAAACCTTGTCAGACAAGCTGGAGGCCTGCACCTCGCAGTTGGATTACCGACTGCTCAATGACTTGCTGCCTTCACCCACTGATGAAAACCTGGCTCGTTGGTTGCGCGATCAACTTGACGTGCCGGGTCTGGAGCAGGTGGGCATTCAAAGCACCTTGGACCAGGGCGTGGACTTGGACAAGCACGATCAAGCGCACGTCTGGCGGCGTTATCGGTTTGAGTCTGCCCACAAGTTGCCCAATGTGCCGATGGGCCACAAGTGTGGTCGTTTGCACGGTCATGGCTTTGAAGTCATCCTGCATGCCAATCAAGATGCGGGTGGTCGAGACATCAGCATTGACTACGACCACCTGGATGAGGTCTGGGCGCCCTTTCATTACCAACTGCACCGCAAGTATCTCAACGACATTGAGGGCCTGAGCAACCCGACCAGTGAAGTCATGGCTGGGTGGTTGTGGCAGCGACTCAAGCCGGTGTTGCCTGAGTTGTCTTGGGTGACGGTGTATGAAACCGGCTCATGCGGCGCCAACTTCAATGGGCACGAATACCGCATCTGGAAAGAGATGACGCTGGACAGCGCCTTGGTGCTCAAGCAGGCACCTGCTGACGATGCGCTTTCACATGTCCATGGTCATACCTATACGCTGCGCCTGCACCTGTCGGCCCCCTTGGATCAAGTCATGGGGTGGACGGTGGACTTTGGCGACGTGAAGGACTTGTTCAACCCCATCTTCAAGATGTTGGACCACCACCCCTTGCACGAGATCCCTGACCTGGCCGATTGCGATGCCGCCACCGTGGCGCATTGGATCTTGCACAAGGCACGGGTGGTTTTGCCGGAGGTGGACCGAGTTGACTTGTATGAGACGCGTGGCTGTGGCGCCATTGCGTTGGTGGGCCACGAAGGGCCCCCTTTGCCAATCTGAGGCTTACCGAGCCGAGCGTCGGGCTTGACGCCAGGCCAGATAGCCTCGTGCGTAGGTGTTCCAGAAGCGGTCCAGGTAGGGCAGGAAGCCTGCGTAATTGCCTTGGTATTTGGCGTGGTGGAAGTCGTGGTACCCCGCCCCCTCATACAGCGGAATCAAGTGACCAGGGTTCCATGGGAAGACATAGCCGCAGTGCCCATCGGTGGCCTCGTACTGCCGCAGAGCCAGCCAGATCCACAACACGTGCAGGTGCGCACCGACCAACATGGGTCCGATCAAGGCCAGGCCTGCGGTGCACAGGTATTCGATCGGGTGCATGTAGTTGCCGTTGATGGCCGTTGTGTGGCGAATGCGGTGGTGGATGCTGTGTACGTGTTTGAGCAGCCAGCCTTTGTGCATGGTGCGGTGCATCCAGTAGTACAAAAAATCGTCCAGCAGGATGAAGAACCCCAATTGAGCGATCACGACATACCAGGCGGGCATCTCGCCTTGATGAATGGGCGACAAGCGCAGGAGTGGCCAGATCAATACCAGCACCACGGCCACCAAGGTGTAGGGGATGGCAAATAGCAAGAAGGTACCCGTGCTCACGGCCAATGTTCCCATGGGGAACAGCCAGAACATCGGGTCTTGGTAGAGCGAGGGTAAATGATCAATGAAGGCAGGCAGGTTCATGCCTTCAGCGTAATGAGTCGGGTGTCTTCAGGCTTGCCGAATCATGACAAGCAGGGTGCATGGGTGGATGAATGTGTCAAAAATCGGGGCTATTGCGGATGACCGCGTGGTCGTCCGAGGGCCATTCGGCATGGCATCACGCCCCTTTGAGGTTATCAGGCGCCGATGCGGCCTTTGAGCCGAATCAAGGGCCCCATACAGGCGGCCAAGTTGGCGTCACGGCATAAAATCAGGCGTTCACCATTGCCTTGAAACCGAAGGTACGTGCTTGTGCTCTGCCCCGCTGGTGTCTGGTTGCCTCTGCAATCTGATTTGCCGTTGGTCTGGGTGACACGCATCTCAAAAGGGTAAAAGCCCGATCCCACCGTTTTGTCTGACAGGACATACGTGCTTTCCGTCACTTCTTTCCCGCTGGTGACCATCATCGTGCCATCGGAGCGAAAGTAATATTGCTCTGCACAGGTTGTGCCCCTTGGCTGATATTGCCAGGTGCCAGTCAGTGAAGGCTTGTCAGTGGCTTGGGCGCTGGCACTGCCGCCCCACGCCAGCAAGCTGATCAAGAGGGATGAGGTCAAGATTCGCATGCCAGTATTGTTGCCCACAGTTCCCAGTCCTTGCATCCGCCATTGCACACTCAATGACGAGGATGTGTGTGTCGGCTGCGGACGCACGCTGGCCGATATCACCGGCTGGACCAAGATGTCGGAGCAAGAAAAAGCGGCCTGTGTTGAACGCGCACAGGCCCGCTTGCGGGATGGCCGTTTGACGCCTTGAATCGACGTCAAGCGGTTCGCCGTCTGCAATCAGAACAGCCCGGCTTTGCCAATCAACTGAGCCACCAGGTCAGACAGTGTGCTGCGTTGATCTGGCGATAGTTGGGCAAAAAGTAGCCGGTGTTGAATCCGCTGGGGAAATGCGTGAGCATGTTGTCAATGTCTTTGCGCCAACGCTTGTTGAGCGCCGCCAGCCGATCGGTGTTGTTGGCGGCATTGCGAATGTCGTCAAAAAACGAGGTGTAGGAGAAGGCTGAA
>JBDKHX010000140.1:0-4957 GCA_039797415.1 Pseudomonadota bacterium
ACCGACTGCGGTTGCCACGAAAGAAAAAGCAGCATCCACACCGTCAAATGGACTCAAATCGATGACTTGGAAGGTCAACCCACCGACAGAAGCCGAAGCACTTGATGCAGCGTGAACAGTGCCGACCAGACCCAATGACGCGCAAGCTAGCGCAAGCGAAGTTTTTCGCATGGTTTACTCCCTTGATTTATTTAAATCAAAATACTGGCGAATTTGCCAACCATGCGATTTTGCCGAAATACAGCAGAGTCTTTGATGACTCCCCCGCATACAAGGGGGCCAATAAATCGGACAAGATATCAATCATTTGATCCAAAGCCGCTTCCAGCCCTCTAGACCCAGTTTGCGCAGCGTTTCCATATTGGTTTCGTAAATATCGGCCGCATCTGGGAAGGAGTCGACCGCACGCTCAATGCTGCTTTCGCGCAGCAGGTGCAAGGTTGGGTATGGCGTGCGGTTGGTGTAGTTCTCGATGTCGTCGGGCTCGGTGCCTTCAAACTGGTATTGGGGATGAAAACTGGCGACCTGCAATTCGCCGTCCAACTCCATGTCTTCCACCGCAGCGTCCACCACATCGAGGAAGTCGTTGTACTCTTCAAAATCACCCAACACCTTGGGGTGAATGAGCAAGGTGGTATCCAGCTGCTCGGGGTCGGTATCCCGCAGGACGGCCAACTCGTTGATCAGATCTTCCAGCAAGGCTTCGGGCGTTTCAGCCTCAGACACCACGTAACGAATCTGTTCTTTGACGTGAACCGATTTGGCAAACGGGCACAGGTTCAGACCAATCACAGCTTTGGTGAGCCACTCTTGCGTCTGGGAAATGATGGTGTCTTGAGCGATAGTCATGCTTGGGATTGTCTCAGCTTGATTTGCCCCACTTATGGACTTGCACCAACTCGTTCAACAATTTACGCACCCTGGCAGGCTGCAGATGATCATTCTGCGGCCACAGCGCCGCATGCCAACGGTCTGTGTGCCATCCGCACAGGCAGTAGCCGAACGGGGGCTGACTGGGGACAGGCAAGCCGAACGCGAACCGTGGCGTGCAGGTGGCAACAAGCGGCAAGTCACATTGATTCAAGCTGAGCACTTGCCCGCCATTGCCGCCTTCACCGGCAAACAAGCAGTCGACCCGATGGTGCTACGACGCAACCTGGTCATATCTGGACTGAACCTGATTGCGGCCAAAGCCATGTTCAAACATGAGCCCATGGTTTTGCGCATTGGTCCGCGGGTGGTGCTTGAGATCACGGGGCCGTGCGAGCCCTGCTCTCGCATGGAAGAGCTGCTCGGCCCGGGTGGCTACAACGCGATGCGAGGCCACAGCGGCTTGAATGCCCGCATCCTTGAGGGCGGATTGCTGTCTGTTGGGGATGCCGTTACGTGCGTGCCCGCACCCCACGTTGGCGATAGGCCGCAGGGGTCAACCCCGTCACTTTTTTGAAGATGCGCCCAAAGGCCACGCGGTCTTGGTAACCCACACGCTCAGCAATCAACGCGACGGGTTCATGGCTGGACTCCAGCAGGTCTTTACTCCGCTCAATGCGTACAGCTTGTTGATACTGGATGGGCGTCATCCCGGTCGCGGCCAGAAAACGTCGCTGTAAGGTCCGCACACTGCTATGCATCTGCTGCGCAAGGTCATCCAGCAACAAGGGCTGCGGATGGTGCTTGGCAATGTAGGCCTCCACCAGACTGACCTCGCGATCGACATGACGCCGCCAGCCCCGTGGGGGCGTGTACAAAGTTTGGGGGCCACGGCTGACATCCGTCACCAGCAGCCGGGCCAGGTTGCGGGCCATGTCCCGCCCACCCAGCAACTGCACCACATACAAGCACACATCCACCGCCGCCAACGAGCCGCCAGAGCAGACCACTTCGGCGTCGTGGGTCAGGTTGTCATCGGCATGCACTTGCACCTGTGGGTAACGAGACTGAAATCCATTGGCCAACATCCAATGGGTGGTGGCACGTTTGCCATCCAAACGCCCACTGGCTGCCAATAAGTAGGCCCCCGTGCATAAGGTGGCCACCAGCACATCTGGGCTCAAATCTGCCAAAGCCGCAATCAATTGCGATTGCTCGGCCACAGCTTGAGGCCCGTTGAGCCATAACGAGGGGATCAGCACCGCATCCATCTCACCCAGCGCTGACAAGCCAGCATCAACCGACATCAAGCCATCAGGGTGAGGCACAGGCAACCCATCCTGACTGATCCGTACCAAATCAAATTGATGGCCAGCCCCCAACTGGTTGGCCATGCGAAAAGCATCCAGCACCAAGCCGTAGCTGCCCAGGCTGTGTTGTCGGCAGATCAGTACGCCGATCCGGTGACGCAATATGTCCATATCAGCATCATTTATGTCTATTACGACAATTTTATCCAAACGAGTCCATCGCCACAATGAGCCGAACACTCACGGTAAATGTCCTCATGACCGCACACCCCAAACCCGAACTGATCCTGCACCACTACAACGAATCGCCCTACGCTGAAAAAGTGCGAGCCATGCTGGGCTACAAAGGCTTGGCTTGGCGTTCAGTGATCGCGCCGATGACGATGCCCAAGCCCGACCTGACCGCCCTGACTGGCGGCTATCGCAAGATCCCGGTCTTGCAAGTTGGCGCAGATGTTTACTGCGATACCCGCTTGATCGGGCAGGTTTTGGAGCAATGGCACCCCCAACCGAGTATGGCCAGCCAAGCGGGCTCATGGGATCAAGTGATCGGCCATTGGGTCGACGTGAACCTGTTCAGCAAAGCTGTGGCCTTCACATTCAGCCAAATCGTAGACGTTTTGGACGACACCCTTTTGGCAGACCGCGCAGCCATGAACGGCATGGCCAGCATGAGCCGAGATCAGGTCAAACGGTCTGGCCCGCTGGCCAAACAAAATCTGGCGATTGAACTTCAGTGGGTTGAAAACGGCCTGCGAGGCTCTACGCCATTCATCAACGGCAATCACCCCGGGGTGGGCGATTTTTCGCTTTACTGCGCGGTTTGGTTTGCCCGTGTTGGCCGAATCGACATGGGCGCTTATCCCGCTTTGGCAGATTGGCTCAAACGCATGCGGTCCCTGGGGCATGGAACCCGATCAGAAATGACTGCGCAGGCCGCACTGGACGTGGCGCAACAAGCCACGCCTCTCGCACTGGACTATGAGTCGATCTCGCCTGATGCATCAGGCTTGAGTCTGGGTCAGACGGTCAGCGTCCAACCCGAAATCCTGGGCAAAGAATCCGTCATCGGCGAGTTGGTGGGCATCAACCCAGAACGCATCACCGTCAAGATCTACA
The DNA here is from genome assembly GCA_039797415.1 of Pseudomonadota bacterium. Lineage (GTDB taxonomy): Bacteria > Pseudomonadota > Gammaproteobacteria > Burkholderiales > Burkholderiaceae_C > Aquabacterium. The sequence goes on from JBDKHX010000140.1 coordinate 3,300, forward strand.
GCGAACGCTGCGGCACCGTCCATGTGCACTTTCCGCGTGTGGGTTATCGCATTCGCGCCAGCAAGGACTGATCCCATGCGCTTGTATACCTTTGCCATGTCTCACTACAGCGAGAAAATTCGCTGGGTTCTGGACCACAGCCACCTCCCCTATGAAGAGGTCTGCATGACGCCGGTTTTTCACATCCGGCCGGCCCTGAAAATGGGCAAGCGTGGGCAAACAACCTTGCCTATCTTGCAAGATGGGGATCAATGTGTGCAAGACAGTAGCCGCATCGTGTTTTGGCTCGAACAAAACAAAGGCGCGCTGACGCTGCTCCCCCAATCTGATCGAGAGCTGGTCATCAAAATCAGTGAAAAGTTCGACCAGATGGGCCGTGACGTTGCGCGCTTTTTATATGCCAACAGTTTTGGGCACAGCGATCAACACATTCAAGCCCTGTGGACCGAGCACGCGTCGACTTGGCAAAAACTGATCATCAAAACGGCATACCCGCTGATTCGCAAAGGCTTTGAACGCAAGTTAGGCATCCACAAGCTCAGCGGCGTCGAACGCGCCAGACAAAAGATTGAAGACGCCGTGACTTGGCTGGATAAGCATGTCAAAACCTTGCCCACGCATGAGCCATTTTTGGTTGGCAAGCAACTTAGCCTTGCAGACGTCACGGCGGCTTCATTGCTCGCGCCAATCGCCTGCCCAGCACAACACCCGGTCTACGGAGATGCGGCTTACAAACAGGCCATGGCCGCAGCCATTGAACCGTGGGCCAACAGACCGGCGATGAAATGGGTTCGCCAGCTTTACAGCGAACACCGACTCAATGCCATGGCATGACTGAGGCGAGCCAAACGGCAACGCCTCGGCATTGAATCAGGCCACCTCTTGGAGCATGCGCTTGCGCTGTTCCAAGTTGGGAATCGGTGCCAACAAAGGCGCGTGCCCTCGCATTTCATCGCGTGCGCGACCAATGCGGTGCAAGGTCGACACACCGAACAAAGCCGCGATGGTGCACAACGCCGTGCCAACCAAGGCTTGACCGCTCAAAAAGGCGGCAGCAGCCGACACGCCAGCCAAGGTAGCGGCGAACCGTTTGAATTGTTTGGAAGCTCTCATCAGTGGGGTGTCCGAGTCAAACAGTGTGATATTTATGACACTTTGCAGCCCACTCGAATAGGGGGATTGCCCGATAAGGGGCAAACCATTAGCCCAATTTCGAAGCACAGCCACTCATCGAAGATGCTGGGTTGCAGCCCCGTTTACGGCTTTTTTATACCGGGAGTGCCAGAATTTTCATCATGGACACGCCCGCACTCCCAGTACCGACGAAACCACCGTCGCGTCAAACGCTTGGCTTTTTGGCTAGCACGGGTGCATGCGCCCTGACCACAGGCATCACGTGGCCGTTCCACACCGTATTAGACCCAGTCAATACCGTCATGCTGTTTTTATTGACGGTTGTGCTCGTCGCGACTCGATGGGGGCGAGGGCCGGCGGTTTGGGCATCTTTTTTGAGTGTGGGGCTGTTCGACTTTTTTTATGTCCCTCCGCATTGGTCATTTGCGGTCTCCGATATCCAATATTTACTGACCTTCGCTGTGATGCTCACCGTGGCGCTGATCATTGCGCATCTGACGATCGGTTTGCGTTCAAGAGCTGAC
>JBDKHX010000141.1:0-4945 GCA_039797415.1 Pseudomonadota bacterium
CTTCATCACGCGGCTGACCATTTCGCGGGAAGCACCCACGTGTTTGGCCAGATCCTGACGAGACACCTTGCCGCGGATGACCTTGTCGCCAGCATCGTCATCAGCCATGTCCAGCAGGGCACGGGCAACGCGGCCATAAACGTCCAGCAAGGCCAGCGATTCGATCTGACGATCGGCGCTACGCAGACGCTGTACCAGGCCACGCAAGATGGCATAGGACAGGCTGGAGTTTTCAGGCAGGCAACGGGCGAACTCGGCACGGCCCAGCACCAGCACGTCGGTTTGCACCTCGGCACGAACGGTGGCGGAATGCGCCTCGTTGTCGATCAGGCTCATTTCGCCCAGGTAGTCGCCTGCTTCCAGGACAGCCAGGATGACTTCACGGCCACGCTCATCAGATGCCACGACACGAGCACGCCCGGTCAGCAAAATGAACAAAGAATTGGTCTTGCGACCGCGTTCGACAATCAGTTCACCCCGACGATAGCGACGTTTGACCACACCTTCGGCGATGGACTCAGCTTGCGCTTGAGTCAGCATCGAAAACAGGGGTACGCGACGAATCAGATCCAGGTTGGACAACATGGCCATGTGCAGCTCCTCTCTCGTTGAGACCGGGTTAGGCCTGTCAAAAAAATGTGAAAACAAGGGACTTTCGCCCGGGCTTGTGTGTGACAAACAACCAGTCCATACAATTTTCGGCACAAGCGAGCGATTTTTTAGGCACTTTATCGACCATGCACTTGACCGGTAGCATGGATATGCGCCAGAAATCCGGCACAGTTCGGTCCCTAGAGATACAAGAAAGAGTCCAAGCGATGTCCACCACTCAACACAGCAACGTCCTGATCCTGGGTTCAGGCCCTGCTGGCTACACCGCCGGCATCTACGCAGCACGCGCCAACCTCAAGCCCACCCTGGTCACCGGCATGGCACAAGGCGGCCAATTGATGACCACAACCGAGGTGGACAACTGGCCCGCCGACGTTCACGGTGTGCAAGGCCCCGAGCTGATGCAGCGCTTTTTGCAGCATGCGGAACGCTTCAACACCCAGATGGTGTTTGACCACATCAACGATGTGGACCTGTCCAAGCGCCCTTTCACCCTCAAAGGTGATGCCGGCACCTACACCACCGACGCACTGATCATCGCCACAGGCGCATCAGCCAAATACCTCGGCCTGCCCTCGGAAGAGGCCTTCATGGGCCGTGGCGTGAGCGGCTGCGCCACCTGCGACGGGTTCTTCTACCGTGATGAGGTGGTCTGTGTGGTCGGCGGCGGCAACACGGCCGTGGAAGAAGCCTTGTACCTGTCCAATATCGCTTCTAAGGTACACCTGATCCACCGCCGCGACAAGTTCCGCGCAGAACCCATCATGAACGACAAGGTTCTGGAAAAAGTCGCCGCAGGCAAGATTGAACTGCACTTATTCAACGTGCTGGATGAAGTGCTGGGCGACCAAAGCGGCGTGACCGGCGTGCGCCTGAAGGACGTGAACACAGGCGCCACCAAGGAGCTGACCTTGAAGGGCTGCTTCATTGCCATCGGCCACCAGCCGAACACGGACATCTTCAAGGGCCAATTGGAGATGAAAGACGGCTACATCATCACCAAGGGTGGCCACAACGGTTTTGCCACGATGACCAGCGTACCGGGTGTGTTTGCCGCTGGCGACGTGCAAGACCACGTCTACCGCCAAGCCATCACCAGCGCCGGAACGGGTTGCATGGCCGCCTTGGATGCGCAGCGTTTCCTGGAACAAGAAGCCAGCTGATCAAGGATTTTTACGTGATCGAGAAATAGCCAGTTGGCTTTATCCAAGAATCTGGCTATAATCTCGGTTTTACGAAAATTCGTCCCTGCGGCTCGTTCGCAGGAAGGGTGTTCATCAGGATGCTATTTCCTGCTCTGAGCCACCAGTCACCGCAACACCTGCGCATTGATCTGCGCAATTACAGTGAACGGAGAAGCGTCATGGCACGCGTCTGTCAAGTCACGGGCAAGGGCCCGATGTCTGGGAACAATGTTTCCCACGCCAACAACAAAACAAAGCGTCGTTTCCTGCCTAACCTGCAGTACCGTCGTTTCTGGGTCGAGAGCGAAAACCGTTGGGTGCGTCTGCGCATCAGCACGGCCGCTCTGCGTTTGATCGACAAAGTGGGTATCGATCAGGTCTTGGCTGACCTGCGTGCTCGCGGCGAACTGTAATTAGGAGACTGAATCATGGCTGCTAAAGGCGGACGCGAGAAGATCAAGCTGGAATCCACTGCTGGTACCGGCCACTTCTACACAACGACAAAGAACAAGAAGACCACGCCTGAAAAGCTGGAATTCATGAAGTTCGACCCTAAGGCTCGTAAGCACGTTGCCTACAAGGAAATCAAGCTGAAGTAATTTTTACTTCAAGCCTGAAAAAACCCGCCGAGCGCAAGCCAGGCGGGTTTTTTGTTTTGCGTAGCCACAAGCTGCTGATTGCTGGCCGGCACCACGCCCCCACCCAAAAGGAAAAGCCCCGACAAAGCGGGGCTTGTTCCGAGGCGAGAAGGCGACGAATCAGCCTTCAGCCAGCTTCTTGAAGGTGGCGATGACGGCATCACCCTTGAAAGGCTTCACGATCCAGCCTTTGATGCCTGCGGCCTTGCCACGCTCTTTCATGATGGGCGTGTTTTCAGTGGTCAGCATGATGATGTTGACCGACGCATTACCCAGCTCACTACGGATCTTTTCAGCCATGGTCAGGCCATCCATATTGGGCATGTTGACGTCGCTGACCACCAGCTTGACGCGTGGGTCGGCCTTGAGCTTGGCCAAACCATCACGGCCGTCCACGGCGGTGATGACATCCAGGCCACTCTTTTTCAGGAAATCACCGACCTCATTGCGGACGGTGGCGGAATCGTCGACGACTAGAACTTGTGCCATGGTTTTCACCTCGTATAAAAATTAATCAGAAGAGCTCCAGCTCGCCCGAATCAAACAGATCTTCGACCAAAGCTTCGTTTTCTTTAAACTTGTCTGGATTCCAGCTCAGGTTAAAGACGAAGCGTTGATACAGAACCAACGACTGCCCACTGCCACTTTGGTCCGTCAGCGTGTACTTGAAGCACAGCTGCGGATCTTCCGAACCAAATGAGATGTATCGGTTCAGGTGATTCACGATGATGGGAACCTGGGATGAGCGCCCTTCGAGGGGGTCATACGAGATGAAGCGGTTCTTGAACGAACCCCACACCAAGTTGGTGACCTCACCCAACACATGGTTGATGTCGCGGAAGTTGACCTTCTCGGTCTGGATGTGGGTTTTGTCGGTTTCGACAAAATGCACCAACGGACCTTCATCGGTTTGCAGCATCATGTAGCCACGGCACCAGTTTGATTCCAGCGGAATCAGGGTGAACAGCTCACCGTAGATGATGCGGTCGCGGACGATGTACGGCGCTTCGGAGCTGACATCCACCTCTTTGAACTGGCTTTCCAGTGCAGCTTTGGTGATCTCGGTGATGCCACGCACCAGGGCGTTTGGATACACCAGACTGAAGATGGTCTCGTTGATTACGGGAGCCAGCTTGTCGATGTTGTCCAGCTGGTAGGCCAGGCTGAAATAGCGCTGCTCACGCTCACTCAAATCACTCAGGTCATCGGTGCTTTGGCGACGCAAGAAGATGGGCAGCTCTGGGCGCACAGCGTGGATATCACGAGCCAATGCCAAGCCCGCACCAGCCGTGTCGCCGTAGTCCTCCGACAGGAAGATCGCACCCAAGTCCACATTGGACTTCAGGACCGTCATGACGTTTTCAGCTTGCGCTTTCAAGCCGACCAAATGATTGCCATCACAAAATGCCTTGAAACGGGCTCCGCCGTCCGGCATATCGTCAAGCACCAGGACCTTACTAACCAGTTCTGCCGTTTCGACCATGATTGATTTTCCTTGTCGTGTTACGGGCGACTAGAACATTTCCAGTTCGCCGTTGCTTTCGTCTGCATTGCTTGTCGTGTCTACATAGAAGTCGATGTCTGCGAAATCGCACACAGCCAGACTGGCATGCATCGTGAAACTGCTATTGATCTCGATCTTGAAATGCTTGATGTAGCCGGCGTCCAGCTCTTCGATGTAATCAATGCAATCGCGATCAAGAACGTTGGGCGTCGACATTCCCAGGTGAGGGAAATGCTTGGCCAACTCTCGGTTCAAAGCGCCGCAAAAAATGTTGCCGCACTCACAAATCACATCCAGATAGTCCGACTCGGACATGGTTTCTGGATCTACCCTGTTGATCGCAGCAAAGTGCGCCTTGGTCTCTTTATTCAACGTGAAATACACCAAAGTGATCACACGGAACAGATAGGAAGACACCGTCAGCAAGACGACTTTCTTTTCTTTCACATCCGCGACATCGTCAATCACTTGCACGTCGCAATGATCATCGGAAGATGAACACAGGCCGCTTTTGAGCGCACCCATCATGGTGAAGTCAAATGCATCCTTGGCTTGCTGAGTGATCATGGTGTTCAGGCTGTTTCAAGGACGTCTTTGGTCTTGCTGTTGATCAACTGCAATTCCGTCACAGCACCGATGATCATCTTGCCGCCCGCCTGGAGATCCTGGAAGGTGGTGGTGGTGATCAGGTCGTTCTTGTAGAGGTTGTTGCGGTAGTCGTTGGACAGGGCTTCCGCACGGTTGGCCAGGGTGCGCACTTCGTTGGCCACCACGGCAAAACCACGCCCCAGCTCACCGGCACGCGCCGCTTCGATCGATGCGTTCAAGGCCACAATCACAACCTGGCGCACGATGGCAGCAAACTCATCATTGCGTTCGTGCATCTGGCGGTTATGCGTCAGCAACACGTTCATGTCAGCGTGCCAGCGCTCAAAGGTCTTGATCAGGCCCAGCAAGTTGTTGATCGACTCAGCCAGGCGGCTGCAGTTGACCAAGGTTTGCTCGCG
>JBDKHX010000142.1:0-4937 GCA_039797415.1 Pseudomonadota bacterium
AGCTTGAGCAGACTGCAATGCTGAGTTGATCAAGGCCTGATACATGACCTGTTGAGCGTCCCAAGGCTTGGCGCGCTTGCCGTTTTCATCCATCAAGGACGCCATCAGCTCTTGATCCAAACTACCCCAGTTGACGCCGATGCGGACAGGTTTATTGAAACTCAGCGCAGCCTCGATCATCTGAGCAAACTGCTTGTCCCTCTTTTCGCCCTTACCCACATTGCCGGGATTGATACGGTACTTGGACAAGGCCTCGGCACAAGCAGGATAGTCCGTCAACAGCCGGTGTCCGTTGTAATGAAAGTCTCCCACCAGCGGGACATCAATGCCCATGCGATCCAGTTGCTCACGCACATAAGGCACGGCTTGAGCTGCCTCTGGCGTATTGACTGTGATACGGACCAACTCCGAGCCGGCTTGTGCCAACTCTTTGACCTGAATGGCCGTGCCAACGGCATCAACGGTGTCGGTATTCGTCATTGACTGGACACGCACCGGAGCATCGCCACCAATGGTGACGACACGCTCGCCCCAAACCACTTTGGCCTGCAAGGAGCGGCGAGGAGCGGGAGAAGCAATGGAAACAGGCTGATCGATCAAGTTGCTCATTTCAATTCAATGCGTGCCACGTTCTGACGAGTAACCGCAACCAAGTCTACCGGTCGACCGTTGAACTGGATGGAAACCGTAGGTGCGTTGCCAGCATGGACATTCAAAGGCGGACGTCCTTGTAGTTCAACCCGCTCCCCGCCAGCCAACAACCGAGAGAACAGCTTTTGCCCAGAAGCATCTCGCACCTCGATCCAAGCAGATTCTTTTGCTGACAAAGTCATTTTAGCGAGGGGGCCGCTCGGAGCTGAAGCCGATGAGGGCACAACTGATGCGGGCGAGGGTTGAGCGACCACGGCAGATGCCGCAACGGGCGCCGTTCGCACCGACTGCGCAACCGAGGCGACAGGAGCAGGAGATGCTGGCGCTGACGACGCAGCGACAACCGATGCCGCCGACGCAACAGCAGGCACAACCGACACAGCAGCTGGCGAGACCGCGCTGGCGACCTCAAGCACTGGCATCGGCACGGGCAAGCCTAGGGCCACACCGGAAGCCGGAACCGCCGGTTGAGGAGCATCCGAAACCAACAAGGCGGGAAACCAAGCCTCGACATCAAGCTGATCGGGGGCAAAGTACACCCCTGCGGCCAACAGGAGCAGCACCACCGGCCCCACCACTGCTGAGGACATTTTAGGAACACGAATGCCCAACGGGGATGAGCTTTCGAATGTCAAGCCGGTATGCGAAAAATCACGGAAGGGCTGATTCAAAGGGGCTTTGGCCGCAGCCAAAGACTTCACCACAGCAGCCGGCATCAAAGCCATGATGGGTGCCGCCTCAACCTTGAGCGCACGACACACGGTCATGGCCAACGCACGGTTGAGGTTGGCGTCGGGCAGAAACGACCAATCCTCTGCCTCCAACGCTTCCAGCTTCGCGACAGGCACTTTGATGATGGAGGCCAGCGCGTCAATGCTCACACTCTGAGCTTCGCGGACTTGGCGAATCAGCGCACCGGCACCCGAGACGCCCCCTGCAGAATCCAAACTCACGTCACTCATCGAAACGCCCCAACTCCAATGCGTTTGCCTCCGCAGACCCAACAAAACGAGTGCGCAACTGTTCAGCCAAGTCATCACGGCCGCTTGCGTTGCCCATGCGATTTTCAATGCGAATGGCCAACCAAAGGGAAGCAGCCGATACCTGGGTCTGCACGCCGTTCACGCGACGAATATAAAACCGGGCGCGCTCCAATTCCCCACGGCGATACAGCACAGCGGCCAAGTTGTAAGCCGTCGCAGGATTGGAGGGATCCAATTCGTAGGACTTCAACAGCGTTTTTTCAGCCTCGGGGAAGAGCCCTGCATTGACCTGGCAAACACCCCTGACCAACAAGGTCTTGTTACTGGCAACAGCCTGGGGCAGCGCCAACGCCCTTTCAAACAATGCATCCGCTGCAGCGTATTGCCCCTGGCGGCACAAGAACCATGCGTAATTGTGCAAAACACTGCCATCACGCTCATTCAAATTCAGCGCACGCTTGAAACTGGCCTCGGCCATGGATTTTTCGCCCATGGCGTCATAGATCAACCCACGCAATTCATGCACTGCAGGCAATGAGGGGTCAATGGCAATGGCCTGCTTGAGCTCATCCAAAGCCGTTGAAAACTGCCCTTGAGCGTAATAGGTTGTGGCCAATTCCAACCGAATGCGGGCGCGTTTGCGCACTTCGGTGTCGTCAGACTGGGTGTGCAAATCTTTGGTCCGCCCGCCAGCACCGTTGCTTGAAGCACAGCCGGATAAAGACGGCAAAACAATCGCTGCCAAAGCAAAAACCACTGCAGGCACGAGGGCCGTGCGATAGAAAGTCATCCGACGATCTCCTGGAGGATAGGAAGCGCGCTCGGCGGGAGGATCAATGAGGCTGGCGCTTGCCGCCATCACCCCGATGAACCGTGACAGGCACAGCAACGGGCTGCCGAAGCATACGATCCTTGGCATTGGTTCGGTCTTGAACCTCGCCCGCCAATTGACCGCACGCCGCATCGATGTCATCACCGCGCGTTTTGCGAACAGTGGTGACGATACCAGCGTCCAGCAAGATTCGAGCGAAGGCTTGCACGCGTGATGTTTCGGAGCGACGCAATCCGGATGCAGGAAATGGATTAAACGGGATCAAGTTGAATTTGCAAGGGATCTTGCCTCGCACCAACTCAATCAATTGACGCGCATGCTCGTCCGTGTCATTGACACCGTCAAGCATGCAATATTCGAAAGTGATGAAATCACGCGGCGCCGCTTTGAGATATTCACGGCAAGAATCGAGCAACTCGGCAATCGGGTATTTGCGATTCAGCGGAACCAGCTCGTCACGCAAAGGGTCGTTCGGGGCATGCAAAGACACCGCCAACGCCACCGGGCAATCGGCCATCAAACGCTCGATCATCGGCACAACGCCAGAAGTCGAGACCGTCACACGACGACGAGACAAGCCGTAGCCATGGTCGTCCAGCATGACTTTCAACGCCGGAACCAAAGCCGAATAATTTTGCAGGGGCTCACCCATGCCCATCATCACCACGTTGCTGATGATGCGATCGGTTTTGCCCAGACGCTGACGCAGCGAATGCTCGGCAAACCAGATTTGAGCAATGATTTCACCCGTGCTCAAGTTGCGACTGAAGCCTTGATGCCCAGTCGAACAGAAACGACAACCGACAGCGCAACCCGCTTGCGATGAAACGCACAGCGTGGCTCGGTCGTCTTCAGGGATGTAGACACTTTCAACAGCGTTGCCACCGCCGACATCGAACAACCACTTGATGGTGCCGTCTGCGGAAACATGCTCGCTGATGACCGGCAAAGCCTTGATATGGGCTACGCCTTGAAGCTTGGCGCGCAAGGACTTGGCCAGATCAGACATCTGGTCAAAATCGGATGCGCCCTTTTGGTGTATCCAGCGAAACAACTGGGTGGCACGAAAGCGCTTTTCACCCAGTTGCTCACAAAACGCAGCCAACCCATCCAGGTCGAAATCAAGCAGATTGGCAACGGTCATGATGCTGAATTAACGGCTGTAAACGTTCAGGCTAGGGAAGAAGAAAGCGATTTCCACAGCGGCAGTTTCAGCAGCGTCAGAGCCGTGAACGGCGTTGGCGTCGATGCTGTCAGCGAAGTCAGCACGGATGGTGCCCTTTTCGGCCTTCTTAGGATCGGTTGCGCCCATCAGGTCGCGGTTCTTCAAGATGGCGCCTTCGCCTTCCAGCACTTGCACGAACACAGGGCCGGAGATCATGAAGCTGACCAGATCCTTGAAGAAAGGACGAGCAGCGTGCACAGCGTAGAAAGCTTCAGCTTCAGCTTGCGACAGTTGCACCAACTTGGCAGCGGCAACCTTCAGGCCAGCGCCTTCGAAGCGGCTGACGATTTGACCGATGACGTTCTTGGCAACAGCGTCGGGTTTGATGATCGAGAGGGTACGTTCAATAGCCATTTAGTTCTCCTTGAGTCAAAAGACTTGACAAAACCCAGCATTCTAGCGCCGGGACATTGCAGATTCACGAAAAAGATCAGGGCGCAAGGCATCGTCAAGTCGCGCAAACCCGGGAATTTTCCCAAATCTGGCCACCGACGACACCTGTCGCCCAATTCAAACTGGATCAGCGACGACCACGTCCGCCGCCGCCACCACCGCCGCCGCCGCGGCGACCACCGCCACCCGTCTTACCGAAGTAAGCATCGGCGCCGATGTAACCCACCGAGGTTTGCATGGGGTCTGGCTGACGAGGACCCTTTTTGTCGCCACGGGCACCACCACCGCCTTGGCCACGATCTTGGTCGGGACGACCAAAACCAGAGGTAATGCGCTGAGAGCCCTTCACAAAACGACGATCGAAGGTTTGCTCCAACGGGTTGGGGATCGGACCGATGTTGTCGAAATCATCGTCCTGATCACGCGGCGCTTGTTGGCGTTCAGCCTGCTGGCGCTGCTGCGGCGGCCGGTTTTGCTGACCGAAACCACCGCCCTGGCCTGGTCGACCACCCTGCTGTGGACCACGTCCTTGTTGAGGGCCGCGACCTGGTTGACCTGCATTAGGACCAAACTGACCGCTTGGGCCATTTTGGCCATTCGGACCATTGGGGCGACCACCACGACCGCCTTGCTGGCCGCGATTTTGCTGACCGTTGCCACGCCCAGTGCCTTCGGCGCGGTCAAAGCCTGCCAGAGACTTCACGGCGCGCACATCGGACTCACCCAACTCAACCCAGACCCCGCGCTTGAGGCCGCGCGGCAAAACGATGGCGCCATAGCGCACACGAATCAGGCGATTGACAGTCAGACCGACCGCGTCAAACAACTTGCGCACTTCGCGGTTGCGACCTTC
>JBDKHX010000143.1:0-4913 GCA_039797415.1 Pseudomonadota bacterium
CGCACACGTCCCGACAGCCATGGACTGGCAGGAGGGGCAGTTTTTTGATCAGGACAAGCGATTCATCATTTGTTCGATCCATGGCGCCTTGTACGATCCACCTACCGGCAGGTGTGTTGGCGGCCCCTGTCCCGGTGCCAAACTTCATGCGATTGAAGTGCGAGAGCAGTCGGGTGAGGTTTTTTGGCGCCCCACGGACCGTATCCAGCCTCTTTTTTGACATTGTTTTGAACCGAGACAGATCTGATGAGTGATGTTGAGTCCAACGGCGCCGACATGGCCGCCACCCAAAACGCATTGCTGACGCAATTTGCCCGTGCCTACCTGGAAGAGCAGCGTAAAGCCAAGCGCTGGCGCTGGTTTTGGCGGTTCGTGTGGGTTGGTGTGGCCATCAGCATGGTGTGGGCCACGATTGAATCGGTGCCCTCGGCGACGGCGCCAGTCAAAGCCCATACGGCTTTGGTCGAGATCCGTGGCGAAATTGCCAGTGAAACCGATTCCAGTGCGGACAGCCTGACAACGGCTTTGCGCAGCGCATTTGAAGATGCTGGCGCCAAAGCCGTGGTGTTGCGCATCAACTCACCTGGCGGCAGCCCCGTTCAAGCTGGCTTGGTCAACGATGAAATCCGTCGACTGAAGGCCCTGCACAAGAAGCCTGTGTATGCCGTGTGCGAGGAAATGTGCGCCTCTGCGGCCTACTACATCGCGGTGGCAGCTGACCAAATCTATGTGGATAAAGCGTCCATGGTGGGTTCAATCGGCGTGCTGATGGACGGTTTCGGCTTTGTCGGCGTCATGGATAAATTGGGTGTGGAACGCCGTTTGATGACAGCGGGACAGAACAAGGGCATGCTTGACCCCTTCTCACCTCGGAACCCGCAGCAAGACAGCTTTGCCCAAGCCATGCTGGATCAGATTCATCAGCAGTTCATCCAGGTGGTGCGCCAGGGGCGCGGTAAGCGCTTGAAGGAATCTGCCGAAACCTTCTCTGGTTTGTTCTGGAATGGCCAGCAAGCTGTTGAGCAAGGTATTGCTGACCAGTTGGGGAGCCTCGATCACGTCGCCCGCGACATCGTCAAGGCCGAAGACATCGTCGACTACACACTGAAAGAAAACCTGGCTGAGCGTTTGGCCAAGCGTTTTGGTGCCGCCATTGGCTCAGGCGCGGTGCACGCGATGCGCTCGAGTGTGTCGATTCACTGATCTTGTGGTGGGGGCGGTGTCGGCGAACCACTCTCTGGCACGCTGTCCAGCCCCTCGATGAGGCGACGGGTTGCGTCGTGAGACATGGTCAGAAGTTGGGCGACCTCAGCGATGTCGTCCGGTAGGGATGCCTGAGCGTGTGGGTCGTCCCAGCCGTATTGGGTGTGACGCGCGATGCGCACAGCCAGCATCACGCTGCGAACCTTGGGGTGATGGGCGTTGTGGTCGTCCGTTGCCTGGATGAGCAATTCAGGCAGGCGCCACTGGTGCATCAACGCCTGACCCAAATCGCCCAGTTCGATACCTAGAACCTCGTTTTGGATGTCTGCGGAGCGGACTCGAAAGTCTGCTTTCAGGCGTCGGGCCATTTCGATGGCCAGTTTCGGGGCGTGACACCACAGCAGCATTTCAGCAAAGTCGTGCAGCAGGGCAGCTTCTTGCACGACCATGACGTCCTCATCCTGACGATGCAGCGCGAAGCTCATGGCAAAGTTGGAGGCGCGTCGAGCTCGGGTGATCACCTTGAGCAGGCCGCTTAAGGCTTCTGGTGTGCTTCTGAGCCAATCCAGAATGTTCGGGGTCTGGTCATAGGCCCGAAAAAATGGGCCAATGCCTTGCATGACGATGGAGCCAACCAGAGTCTCTGGTGGTTCGGTCTGTTGTCGGGTGCAGGTGCGTGCGACGTGCACCAACACCTTCAAGGTCATCAGGGGGTCATTGCAGAAGCTCTCAGCCAGTGTGTGAGCATCCATGCTGCCGTTGGCTTCTTCGATGGCCTTGAGTTGATTCAACTCAGCCACTGAGCCCGGCAAGACCGGTATTTCAGCGTCTGTGAATGCCTGAGTCCAGGCTCGCAATGATGGCAGTGGTGTGTCAATCATGATCTGGAGAGCTTAGCTCCGTACATGAAGACCTTATCGGTCAAAAAAAGAGCAGTGGGAGTGACTCCACTGCTCGTTTTTATCATTTGCTTGGTAACCGTGCCAACTTTTCACGCTTTGGCGTGTCCAGTGGGGTCAAGGTCTTGCAAGCTTGTGATCAGTTGCCGCCCAACAGAGCCGACTTCAGATCGGAGTCAACAGGCTTTTCGCCCAACCAGATCTTCAGCATGGCTTGGTAGAAGTCGTCGCCAGTGATCTCAGAGCCCTTTTGTTGGCCGTTGATGTAGACGCGCAGACCGGCACCAGGGATGCTGGTCATGTTGATGGTGGTGCCTTCCTTGACGGTGCCAAAAGTCAGCATCAGCGAACGCAGTTGGTCCAGCTTGCCTTGGTACTTGGCGATGTCAGCGTCGGTGTTGTTGGCCTTGAAGCCGTCGATCATGGCTTCGGCGAACTTTTCGCCGGTCAGGTCGCGCAACAGCACGATTTGCATGCTCTTGGCGCCAGTCGAGGCGATGGCCTTGCCTTCGGAGCGAACCTTGTTTGGCAGGTACAGACCGGCAGCGTAAACGTCAACGATGATCTTGACGCGAACGCCCGCACCGTTCAGCACCAAGGCTTGGCTGCCGACTTGCAGGGTGTCTTCAAATTTGGCGCTTTTGACTTGAACAGCGGCCATGGCAGGCAGGGCAGCAACAGCAGCGGCCAAAACCAGCGAACGTGCGAAGGATTTCATTGCTTTCTCCGATTAGTGTGATCTAGCAGGTGTTTTAACGTGTTGCCCTGCTTTGAGTTGACGACCATAGCTCAAAAAATGCCTAACCTAATAGGGGGCAAGCCTAGGGGAACCCTCGGGTTGAGGGGCACAAAGACAACGGATCCCTCGTTTGAGGGCCTTCTTGAAGGCAGAATCACGTAACTGTCTGAAAGATTGCCGCATGTCATTTTTGGTCATCGATATTGGTAACACCCGTTTGAAATGGGGCTTGTACGACACAGCTTCATCGGGTGCACGGTTGATGGCCCATGGTGCGGTGGTTCTGGAGGACATTGATCGCCTCTGGGAGTCAGATTGGAAGTCCCTGCCGACACCCCATGCGATGTTGGGATGCGTTGTGGCCGGTGAGGTGATCAAGCGCCGCGTCGAGGAGCAGTTGTCCGAGTGGGGCGTCAAGCCTCGGTGGCTGGTGTCTGGTGCGCAGGCTGGTGGGGTCAAGAATGGCTACGAGCACCCTCAGCGCCTGGGATCGGATCGTTGGGCGGCCATCATTGGGGCGCGTCAACGAGCGATATCCAGCAACCCATCCTCTCCGCCGCCAGTTCTGGCCGTGATGGTGGGAACGGCTGTGACCGTGGATGCCGTGGATGAACAAGGGCACTTTCTGGGCGGTTTGATCATGCCGGGCTTTGGCTTGATGTATCGGGCCCTTGAAAGTGGCACCGCAGGCCTGAAGGTGCCCACCGGTGAGGTGAGGGACTTCCCCACCAATACCAGTGATGCCCTGATGAGCGGTGGCACCGATGCCATTGCTGGCGCCATCGAGCGCTCGTTCAAGCGCTTGACTCAGCGTACGGGGCAGCAACCGCTGCTGATCATGTCGGGTGGGGCGGTTTCCCGCTTGTCTCACGTCGATGAGTTGCCCGCCAGTGTGGTTGAAAACCTGATTTTTGAAGGCTTGCTCACACTGGCCGAGACGGCTCAGGTCACAGGATGAAGCGAGACAGGTCTTCGTTGCGCGATAGCTCGCCCAAGCGTTGATCGACTTCCTCAGCCGTCACTTCGTGGGTTGAGCCCTGCAAGTTGGGCGCGTTGAACGACAACTCATCCAACAAGCGCTCCATCACCGTCGACAGGCGGCGGGCCCCGATGTTTTCGGTGCGCTCGTTCACTTCGAAGGCAATTTGGGCCAGTCGGCGGATGGCGTCGGGCGTGAAGGTGAGGCTGACGCCCTCGGCGGACAACAGGGCTTGATACTGCTTGATCAAGCTGGCTGTTGGCTGTGTCAGGATCGCCTCAAAGTCATCGATGGACAAGGATGACAGCTCGACCCGGATCGGGAAGCGGCCTTGCAATTCCGGAATCAAATCGCTGGGCTTGCTCAGATGAAATGCCCCGGACGCAATGAACAGGATGTGGTCTGTCTTGACCATGCCGTACTTGGTGCTGACCGTTGTGCCTTCCACCAGTGGCAATAGATCTCGTTGCACACCTTGACGCGATACTTCCGCTTGATTGCCCTCGGATCGGCTGGCGACCTTGTCGATCTCGTCGATGAAGACGATGCCGTTTTGTTCCGTACGTTCCAGCGCTTGCGCCCTGATGTCGTCTTCATTGAGCAACTTGGACGACTCTTCTTCAATCAGCTGCGTGCGGGCCTCGGCGATGGTCAGTTTGCGCATTTTGCGCTGGTTCTGTCCCATATTGGAGAACATGCCGCGCAGTTGCTCGGCCATGTCTTCCATGCCAGCTGGGCTGAGGATTTCGACGGCTTTGGGCGATGCGTCTGCCAGCTCGATTTCGATCTCGCGGTCATCCAGCGTGCCTTCCCTCAGGCGTTTGCGCATGACCTGGCGGGCTGTGTTGTCTTGCGCAGGGGCGGCTGACGGGGCGATGCCAAATTCGGTGCGTGGCGGTGGCACGAGGACATCCAGCAGACGCTCCTCAGCGGCATCTTCGGCCTTGGCTTTTTGCGCTTGCATCTGGCGGGTGCGTTCTTGCTTGATGGCACTTTCCAGCAGGTCGCGAATGATGGTGTCGACATCTTTGCCAACGTAGCCCACTTCAGTGAACTTGGTTGCCTCTACCTTGATGAACGGGGCATCAGCCAG
>JBDKHX010000144.1:0-9052 GCA_039797415.1 Pseudomonadota bacterium
CAATCAGGGACGTCGTCGCGACAGCGAGATCTTTGAGTCTGGCCACCTCCAGAGGCGTCCATTCGCGAGCCTTGTGGTCCATGCCGCAAATCGTGCCCAACGCATGACCCTCAATGACCAAGGGCATGGCCGTGTAAGCGAGGATGGCGCCCGTCGGTTGCCGCACCCATGGCAGGCTTGAAAAACGCTCATCCAGCCGTGTATCGGGGACCACCATGCGCCCGTTCTGACCGATGGTGACGGTGCAAAGTGATTCAAAGCGAGAACACTGCCGGTGTTCCAGCCCGACACGAGACATGGCCCACACCCGGTGGCTGTCAATCAGGTGAATGGCGGCCATGGGGCAATTGAGTTGCGAGGCAACCAGGCGCACCAAAGCGTCAAATGCGGGGTCGACTTCTGCATCCAGTAACTTGCTGGTATGCAGTAAAGCCAAGCGGTCAGATTCGTCGGATGTGACGAGGGGAGTGGTCATGTATTGGGGCCGGGATTCAGCGCCCCTTGACTCTAGCGCATGCGCGCTGCTTTGGCCCTAGAGGTCAATACTGACCAAGCGAGTCGATGCTGAGAACCTCGAATCTGACACGCGGCGCGCTGGGGTCGCTGGGTGATGTCCCGAGATAAATGGTCCCCGTTCCGTGCAGGGTGCAAGTGCCCCGGCGCAATGTCAGGATCTGTTCGTCGTGGTCAAACTGGACGTGCGTGCCATTGAAGCTCTGGTCACTGAGGTAGAAGTGGCCGCTGTGAGATTCAATGCGCGCGTGGGCCCGAGACACCCGCGAGTCGTTGATGCAAAAACCTGCTTGGGGGCTGCGGCCCATTTCCAGTGGCATTTCCGCCGCGGTGAAGACTGTATCGGTAACGTCATCAATCAGCCGGATGCCATCGGGGATATCTGCCCCCGACAGTTCAATGTGCATGGTGGTGACCGTGTCGCCAAAGCGGCGGTTTTCCATGCGCAGGACAGCGACGGGCTCTTTGCGACCCCGCAAGTGCAATTTGTCGATGCTGCGAAACCGCGATTGCAGGTCTGACGGCAATTGTTTGAGCAGCGCGTCGGTGATCAGGGTTTCGTTGTCGCCTGCCAGGTCCAAAATGCGGGCCGACACGTTGACGGCATCGCCAAAACAGTCGTTGTTGACTTCAACAATCTCGCCCCAGCTGACCGCTGTCTTGAGCTTGATGGCTGTTTCTCGGCCCAGCAAACCGCCCGGGACGGCTGCCGAGCGCTCCAAAGATTCTTGCAAACTGGCGGCTGATTCCACCGCTCGTTCCGGATCTTTGAACACGGCCATCAGGCCATCGCCCAGGGTTTTGATCACCCGCCCGCCGTTGCGAGCAATGATTTGACCGAGCATGGCCAAGCTGTGCGTGACGACGGTAGCCGCCTCGCTGTTGCCTAGTTTGAGGTACAGCGCTGTGCTGCCCCTCAGGTCAGCAAACAGCACTGCACATTGCCGCGTATTGCTCATAGCGGCATATTGACCTGAAACGGTGCGCTGCAGTGTGAAGAAATGCGCAGAAATTGCCCGGTGATTCGATTTCAACAGGCAAAACAAAGCCCGGTCGGGCCGGGCTTTGTTCGGGGGGAGGCTGCCTCAGCTCAGAGGTTGTCCAGATAGGTGCGCAGTTTGTCCGAGCGGCTTGGGTGCTTGAGCTTGCGGATGGCCTTGGCTTCGATCTGGCGGATACGCTCGCGGGTGACGTCGAACTGCTTGCCGACTTCTTCCAGCGTGTGGTCGGTCGACATTTCGATACCGAAGCGCATGCGCAGCACCTTGGCTTCGCGAGGCGTCAGGCTGTCGAGGATGTCCTTGACCACATCGCGCAAGCCGGCCTGCATGGCAGCCTCGATGGGCGCGGTGTTGTTGGTGTCCTCGATGAAGTCGCCCAGGTGGCTGTCGTCGTCGTCCCCGATCGGCGTTTCCATGGAGATCGGCTCTTTGGCGATCTTCATGATCTTGCGGACCTTGTCTTCCGGCATTTCCATCTTCTCGGCCAGCGTTGGGGCATCGGGTTCGAAACCGAATTCCTGCAAGTGCTGACGCGAGATGCGGTTCATCTTGTTGATCGTTTCGATCATGTGAACCGGGATACGGATGGTGCGAGCCTGGTCAGCGATCGAACGCGTGATGGCCTGACGGATCCACCATGTGGCGTAGGTCGAGAACTTGTAGCCGCGACGGTATTCGAACTTGTCCACCGCTTTCATCAGGCCGATGTTGCCTTCCTGGATCAGATCCAGGAATTGCAGGCCACGGTTGGTGTACTTCTTCGCGATCGAGATCACCAGACGCAAGTTGGCCTCGATCATTTCCTTCTTGGCATCGCGCGAAGCCTTTTCGCCTTCGTTCATGCGCTTGTTGATCAATTTCAGATCTTCAATCGGCACGACGGCTTTGGCTTGCAAGTCGATCAGCTTTTGCTGCAACTCTTGAATGGCTGGCAGGCTACGGCCCATGACGGCGCTGTAGTTCTTGCCGGCTTGCGATTCCTTGACGGCCCATTCACGGTTGAGGATGTTGGGCGGGAAGGACTTGATGAACTGGTCTTGCGCCATGCCGCACTTGTCGACCACGATCTTGCGCAGTTCGCGCTCGTAGCGACGCACGTCATCGACTTGCGAGCGCAGCACATCGCACAGGCGCTCAATGGTCTTGACGGTGAAGCGGATGGTCATCAACTGATCGCTGATGGCTTGCTGGGCCTTGTTGTAAGACGCAGACTTGTAGCCATCCTTCTCGAAGGCCTTGGCCATTTTCTCGAAGTTGTCGCGCAGGTCGTCGAACTTGACCAGGGCCTGGTTCTTCAGCTCTTCGAGCTTCTTGGTCAGGGCCTTGGAGCCGCCATTGCCGTCGTCGTCGTCGTCTTCGTCGAATTCGTCGAAGTCTTCTTCGGCCACATAGTCGTCGGCCTCGTCGGCGGCCACAAAGCCGTCAACCACGTCAGAGATGGGCTGTTCACCCGCACGGATCTTGTCCGACAGGGACAGGATTTCAGCGATGGTGGTGGGCGAGGCCGAGATGGCCAGCATCATGGCTTGCAAGCCGCCTTCGATGCGCTTGGCGATTTCGATTTCGCCTTCGCGCGTCAGCAGCTCGACGGTGCCCATTTCACGCATGTACATGCGGACAGGGTCAGTCGTGCGGCCGAATTCGGAGTCCACCGTGGACAACGCGGCTTCAGCAGCTTCTTCAGCTTCTTCTTCAGTCGCCGTGGACTGCGCGCTGTTGGAGATCAGCAGCGTGGCAGCATCCGGCGCCTGTTCGTAAACCGCCACGCCCATGTCGTTCAACATGGAAATGATGGCTTCGAGGATTTCGTTTTCGACCAGCTTTTCGGGCAAGTGGTCGTTGATTTCCTGGTGAGTCAGGAAACCACGCGTCTTACCCAGCTTGATCAGGGTCTTCAAGTCCTGACGACGCTTGTTGACTTCGTCTTCGGTCAACGTGGTGTCGTCGATACCGAATTCACGCATCAGGGCGCGCTCTTTGGCGCGCGAAACCTTCATGCGAAGTGGCTTGGCCTTGGGCTTGTCATCGCCAGCCGCGCCCGCTTCAGCGGTGGCTTCGGCTTCGTTGGCATCCAGCTCGCCTTCGAGTTCGGCTTCGATGTCACCCACGTCGTCTTCGTCAAAAGAGGCCTTCTTGGTCTCTTTCTTGGTGGTCTTGGCACCCGCAGCAGCTTCAGTGGCAGCCTTTGGCTTGCGGCCGCGCTTTTTGGGTTCGCTGGCGGTCGCTGCGCTATCGGTGGCTGCAGCTGCAGCTTTGGTGGTCTTCTTTTCAGTCACTTCTGCAGCGTCAGCGTTCTTCGCGGCTTTTTTCGCGGTCATGCGGGTCCTCGAAAGAAATTCTTTGGGCTTGTCGAACCCTCCATTATCCCTTAAGCGGGAGAGGGCGTCAAAGCATTGTCGGGAGGGCGTGTTTTATTACCCGGATATGGGGCGTTTCTGGCTCATTTCAAGTTTCATGGCCAGAGAAATTCGAATCAATTCCATCTTTCTGGCTTCTGCCGCTTCGGATAGTTCGCCAGATTGGTTCAGTAATTCCAATTCTTCTCGCAAGAGCTCTAATTCCAGGGGTTTGATCATGTCGATCAAGTCCGTCACGGTTTCTTTGCTTTCGGGTAATGACAAGAATTGGCTGACACGATCGGCCAGTTGCGTGAACGGTGCGCCCGATGTGGGCTCAATCTCGCTGTCCTGTGTGGTTTGGCCTCGCATCATGGCCAGTAATTCGTCGGTGCTCAAATTACCTTGATCCATGACGACGCGGTCCAGCCAGCGGAAAAACTCGCCATAAGGCAAAGCTTGTTCGCATAGCAAATCGTGCATGGCTGGCGGTAATTGCTCCCAAAAATCACTGTGAGAGACCAATAACCAGGCGATCCGGTCCAGCGGTGTGGCGGCTTTTGGCAGGGGGCGTTGCACAACCGGGCTGCCCCGGCTTTGCCAGCGCGAGCCGTCGCCGCCTTTCCAAGGCTTCCAGGGCTTGCCGTCGCGTCGTTGTCCGCCTTGGTACGGGTTGCTTTGGTATGGGTTGTTCTGGTAGCTGCGCTCCTGCCGTTGCGGCGCTTGGCCATAGTCGCCAGACTCCGCACCGCTTTCGCCACCATATGACCATTCTTCAGCGCTGCCGCCATCGGGCTCAAAGGCAGGGATGTCGCCAAAGTTGCCGTCCCAGTTTGAACCTGAATCCTGAGACCGGCCCCCACCGCTGGCGTGACCAGAGTGCCTGTCGCGGCCGCCTGATCCGTGGCGGGCTTTTTGTTTGTGCTCGGTCAAGCGCCGACGCACTTCTTCTGGTGCGGTGCGGGCCATTTGCGCCAGCTCATCGGCCACCAGACCTTGCAAGGCGCCTTCCGGGAACTGAGCGATCAAGGGAATGGCTTGCACCAGCAGCCTGGCGCGAGCGGGACGGCTTGTTTGATGCAGGTCTCAAACGCCTCGGGGCCATACTCGCGGATGTAGCTGTCCGGGTCGTGCTCAGCAGGAAGGAACAAAAAGCTGATGCGGCGGGTGTCCGTGGCGTAGGGCAGGGCAGCTTCCAGTGCGCGACCAGCTGCACGGCGACCGGCTGCGTCACCGTCAAAGCTGAAGACGACCTGGTCCGTGAAGCGGAACAGTTTTTGGGCGTGGTCGGCTGTGCAGGCGGTGCCCAAGGTCGCCACGGCATTGCCGTAGCCCCATTGCGCCAACGCCACCACGTCCATGTAGCCTTCGGTGACGATGGCGTATCCCTTGTTGCGCAGCGCGGCACGGCCTTCGTACAAGCCGTAAAGCTCGCGGCCCTTCACGAAAACCGGGGTTTCGGGCGAGTTCAGGTACTTGGGCTCGCCTTTGTCCAGCACGCGCCCGCCAAAGCCGATGACGTCGCCTTGCGGGGTCCGAATCGGGAACATGATCCGGTCACGGAAGCGGTCATAACGCTTGCCTTCCGCTTCTCCGGGTCTGGCGCATAACCCAAGGCAAAGCGCGCCGCAATTTCGCCTGTCAGCCCGCGGCCTTTGAGGTAGGCCACCGCACGGGCATTTTTCTTGAGCTGTTGCTTCCAGTGGCGTGTGGCTTGGGCCATCACATCCGTCAGGGTGGCTTGTTTTTCTTTTTGGGCTTTGGCTTTTTCGCGGTCTTCTGGGCGGGCGTCGTCATCGGGGACGGGCATGCCCTGCATCTGCGCCAGCTCTTTGACGGCTTCAACAAAGCCCAGGCCGGCGTTCTCCATCAAGAAGCCCAGCGCGTTGCCGTGCACACCGCAACCAAAGCAGTGATAGGTCTGGCGGCTGGGGCTGACGATGAAGCTGGGCGACTTTTCGCCGTGGAAGGGGCACAGACCTTTGAAGTTGATGCCCGCTTTTTTGAGCGTGACATGGCGCCCGACGACATCGACGACGTCGGTTCTAGCCAGTAGATCTTGGATGAATGACTGAGGGATCACAGACGGTATGTGCGGTCACGCTGCCAATAAAAAACCCCGGCGCTGGAGGGCGGCGGGGCTTTTGTGATCAGCCGAGTGAATCGGTGTGATCAGCTTCCCAGTGCTTCCAGCGCGCGGGCGGTGATGTCGTCCACCGAGCCCACGCCGCTGATTTTGCGGCAACGAGGCGCGTTGGCATCGCCTGTGGCGAACCACTGCGAATAGTAGTCAACCAATGGGCGAGTTTGCTGGTGGTACACCTCCAGGCGCTTGCGCACGGTTTCTTCTTTGTCGTCGTCGCGTTGAATCAGGTCTTCGCCAGTGGCGTCGTCCTTGCCGGCAACCTTGGGTGGGTTGAACACCACGTGGTAGGTGCGACCAGAAGCGACGTGAACACGACGGCCGCTCATGCGTTCGATGATCGAAGAATCAGGCACGTCGATTTCCAGCACGACGTCGATCTTGACGCCGGCGGCCTTCATGGCATCAGCCTGAGGGATGGTGCGTGGGAAGCCGTCGAACAGGAAGCCGTTGGCACAATCAGCTTGCGTGATGCGCTCTTTGACCAAGCCAATGATGATGTCGTCGCTGACCAGACCGCCAGCGTCCATCACCTTTTTAGCGGCAATACCCAGTTCGGTGCCAGCCTTGACTGCGGCACGCAACATGTCGCCAGTCGAGATCTGTGGAATGCCGAACTTCTGGCACAGGAAAGTGGCCTGTGTGCCCTTGCCGGCGCCCGGGGCGCCCAACAGAATGAGTCTCATGTATCTCCTCTATGTCCGGTACTGAACAAGGCGTGCTTGCTCAGACTGCGTCAGTCCGCGAGGATATCACGCGTGTTTTCAACCGAGTCGCGGGACAGCCCGTAGAACAGTGATCTGGAACACGCCTCGCGTATTTAGTTTTCTTGCGATGTGAATGCTAGCTGGGGTTCAACCCTGGGCAAAGATGGCACGAACCCGAGCCAAGTCTTCTGGTGTATCGACGCCCGCTCCTGGTGCATGGGGGGTGACGTGGACAGCGATGCGCTCGCCATGCCACAAAACGCGCAACTGCTCCAAAGATTCAATCGTTTCCAGCGGGCTGATGCTCAGCGTCGGGAACCGACGCAAGAACCCTGCGCGGTAACCGTAGATGCCGATATGCCGCAAAGGCTCAGCCACTGTCGAGCAAGGCGTGCCCGGTGCTGGCGCATCGCGCCACCAGGGAATCGGGGCACGCGAGAAGTACAGCGCGCGGCCTTGCGCATCGGTCACGACCTTGACAACGTTCGGGTTGGCAAACAGCTCCGGTTCTGTGACTGGGTGTGCCGCCGTGCTGACAACGCAGTCCGGACGCTGATCCAGTTGTTGCGCGCAGGCGTCGATCAAGGCGGGGTCGATCAAGGGCTCGTCGCCTTGAACATTGACGACCGCGTCTTGGCCGTCCAGGCCCAACAATTGGCAGGCTTCAGCCAAGCGATCGCTGCCCGTGGGGTGGTCTGCTCTGGTCAGAACGCAATCAATGCCGTGGGACTGGCAGGCAGCCACGATGCTGGCATCGTCAGCCGCGACAACCACACGTGTGGCCTGGCTGAGCTGGGCACGCTGTGCGACGCGAACCACCATGGGGGCGCCGCCAATGTCTGCCAGCGGCTTGTTCGGCAGGCGGGACGAGGCCAGGCGTGCCGGAATCAGGACCGTGTAGCTCATGTCAGTCAGCGGCGGGCAGGGGAGCGTGCTGCGGGATGGGGCGCAGATTGTCGTCCACTGCGACGGCTTCGTTTTCGAGCATCACCGGGATGCCGTCACGGATGGGAAACCCCAGTTTGTCAGCGGCACACACCAAGTAGTCACTTTGAGCGGGGCGTTGTAGCGGGCCTTTGCAAACCGGGCAAACAAGCAATTCGATGAGTCGGGTGTCCATGATGTCGATGTCTTTCAGTCAATTCAATGCGTGGTCGGCAGTTTGGCCAAAGCCTGGTCGAGCGCGGTCATGAATGACGCCTCGGGGGTGAACTCGAGCCCCGCAACCCAAACGGTGGTGTGGGGGCGTTGCTGCTTCACACGCTGAGGCGATAGTTTGACAGCATCTTTCTCGGTGACGATGACGTGGCGCACATCTTCAGGCCACGGCAGCACCGACAGATCGGCATGGTCAGGCAGTGGGTGCCCGTGAATGCGCCAACCCAATGTGCGAAGCTGCGAGAAAAATCGGTCAGGCTGGGCAATGCCGGCCAGTGCCCAAGCAGGGGCGGGGCCTTGGTCCTTGGGCTGAAAGGTGCGTGAGGTGTTTGGTGAGGCACCTGCCCACCAATCTTCAAGGTGAATCAAAGGCGCGGTAGCCCGCTTGGCGCAGTGCCCTGGCAAATGCGTGCTGGGATGGTCGGCGTTGTACAGCACGATGGGGGGCGCAACCAGTCCGCGTGTCGCGGGAGTGTTCAGGGACTCGCGCAAGGGGCCTGATGGCAAAAGCCAGCCGTTGCCTTGGCCGCGTTCGTCGAACACGATGACTTCGATGTCGCGAGTCAATGCCAAGTGTTGCAGGCCATCGTCGCACACGAGTATGTCGATCTCAGGGTGTCGCTCGAGCAGAGCTTGCCCGCCGCGCGCTCGCTGGGGGTCGATCATCACTGGCACATGCGTTCGGCGCCAAAGTAGCAATGGCTCGTCGCCTGTGTCTTGGGCTGACAGTTGGTCCTGGGTGCTGGCATCCAGCAGCAGAGGGCGAGGATGCTGGGATGCCTCTGCCTTGTAGCCCCGAGTCAACACCCCTGGGGTTCTGCCTTGGGCTTTCAGGTGCTGAAGGATGGCGATCGTGGCAGGCGTTTTGCCAGCGCCGCCGACGATTCTGTTGCCCACAACAAGCACAGGCTTGGGTAAGCGCGTGGCCTTGAGCCATCCCGATCGGAATCCCTGGCGACGTAATTCGGACAGGGTTGCAAATATCGCGGTGATGGGTAGCAGAGCCCAAGCCAGTGGGCCGCGTTGACGCCAGACGGACGTGATGTCAACGGCCACTTTGGGATGACTGCAGCGAAGCGTTTACTGAGGAATCGCGGGTGCTGCCGCTGTGTCTGTCTGACCTTGCGTGGCAAAAGTCAGTTGAGACAAGCCCACGCGCCGCGCCGCGTCCATCACGTTGATCACGCTTTGGTG
>JBDKHX010000145.1:0-4901 GCA_039797415.1 Pseudomonadota bacterium
TAAAGTCACCCGCTTGGGCTCGCCGAATGGCTGTTTCGGCCATGTGGTTACGCAGCACGTAAACCGGGTTGATGCGCTTCATGCGCTCACTGCGTTCCGGCTGAATGCTACCTTCTTGCGCCAGGCGTTCTGCATAACGCGCAGCCCAGGCATCAAAACCCGCGCGGTCAACAAACAGATCCCGCAGCGCTGCATTGGCAGGCGCATGCGGGTTCTGGCTTGGGTCGTAATCACACAAGCGCCTGAAGGTGATGGTGAAGTCCGTCTGGTGCTGAGCCATCAACTGAAGCAGGTCAATGGCCAATTTGCCATCGCCTTGCTGCTCGGTGGCCAAACCCAATTTGGCGCGCCACCGGGCGGTCAGTGCTTGAGGAAACAGGTCTTCATACTGCTGCAACACAGCCACCACAGCTGAGGTGTCATCCTTGACCTCGGGCATCAGGGGCACCAAGGCATTGGCCAGGGCACGCAAATTCCAGTAACCGATTTGCGGCTGGTTGTTCCAGCTATAGCGCCCCTGGTTGTCTGAGTGATTGCAAATGTGCTCAGGGTTGAATCCATCCAGAAAGCCAAAGGGGCCGTAATCAATCGTCAAGCCCAGGATGGACATGTTGTCGGTGTTCATCACGCCATGGCAGAACCCAACCGACTGCCAAGCCGCCATCAAATCAGCCGTTCGCGCCACCACAGCCTCCAGCAAAGCCAAAGGTTTGTTGGGCACATCCTGCAAATGGGGATAGTGGTGCTGCACCACAAAGTCCAACAACGCTTGCAAGGTGCCCGTGGCGCCAGGCTCTCCGCAATAAGCAAAGTGTTCAAAATGGCCAAAACGGATGAAGCTGGGCGCCACGCGGGTCACCACGGCGGCTGATTCAATCGTTTCACGCCGCACAGGCTGTGGGGATGCCGTCAAAGCCAACGCTCTGGTTGTCGGGATGCCCAAGCCATGCATGGCTTCACTGCACAGATATTCTCGGATGGATGAGCGCAACACAGCCCGGCCGTCCCCACGGCGAGAGTACGGCGTGGCGCCCGCACCTTTGAGCTGCAACTCCATGGGGCCCAGGGCCGAGTTGACCTCGCCCAGCAACAGGGCTCGCCCATCACCCAACTGCCCAGCCCACACGCCAAACTGGTGGCCGCTGTAGACGCTGGCCATCGGCGCCATCCCAGGCGCCAGCGCATTGCCAGACAACACCGCCAAGGGGCTCGCACCCTCTGCATCTTGCTGATGCCAGCCAACAGGCCAGCCCATCTGCCCGGACAGCAGGTCATTGACAGCCACCCAGCGTGGCGCGGCCAACGGATCGCCCTGCCAGGGCTGACCCAAGCCAGCATGGCTGCGCGCCAACAGATCGGCATGCAAACACGCAAATCGGTTCACCCACTGACTGGCTGGTGGCAGGGAGCCAGCGTCACTTGCCGCGTTTGTTTGATCCAACATGTGCCGCAGTGTAGACAACCCCCTGTAGCTGAGGGGGAGGCCCAAGAATTGTCCCTGCACAAAGCTGGCCTAAGATGCCAGCTTCCGTACTAACCCTGGACCCAAATCGTGGACCTTCTGGTGTTTTTCAAAGCTGCCTTGATCGGCATCGTCGAGGGCTTGACCGAATTCCTGCCCATCTCCAGCACCGGACACCTGATTTTGGCCGGGTCCTTGCTTGATTTTGCGGACAACATCGGGGCCGACAAGGCCAAGGTGTTTGACATCGCCATCCAGACTGGCGCCATCTTTGCGGTGATCCTGGTTTACTTGCAACGGATCAAGGACACCATCGGTGGCCTGACCAGCAACCCTGTCTCTCAACGATTTGCCCTCAACGTGATCATTGGCTTTTTGCCTGCAGTGGTCATGGGGCTGGCTTTTGGCAAAGCCATCAAAGCTCACCTGTTTACCCCTGTGGTCGTGGCCACCACATTCATTGTGGGCGGCTTCATCATCCTGTGGGCCGAGCGCATGGCCAAGAACGTTCAACGCTACCGCGTTGAAACAATCGACGACATGAGCGCACTGGACGCGCTCAAAGTGGGCCTGGTGCAATGCTTGGCCCTGGTGCCGGGCACCAGCCGATCTGGTGCCACCATCATCGGCGGCATGATGCTGGGCCTGTCGCGTCAGGCAGCCACCGAGTTCAGCTTCTTTTTGGCCATCCCGACGCTGATCGGCGCTGGCGCCTACAGCCTCTACAAAGAACGCCACCTGCTGTCGATGGCAGACCTGCCCTTGTTTGGTGTGGGCCTGGTGTTCTCGTTCCTGTCCGCCTGGGTGTGTGTGCGCTGGCTGATTCGCTATGTATCGAGCCACAACTTCGTGCCGTTTGCCTGGTATCGCCTGGCCTTTGGTGCCTTGATCCTGATCACCTGGTACACAGGCGTGATGAACTGGTCTGAGTAAGCCAAATGGTGGCAGCCACGAGTCTGCGCCAGCACGCACTGGCCATCTTGCTGGAACCGGATCCGCAGGCCAAAGCGCAAGCCGCTTTGGCCTTGCCAACGGCGCAAGCCCCCTCGCCCACGCTCGTACTGGATCGAGGCGAGACCATCACGCTGACCGATGACCAGTTGGGGCTCATTCCCGGCAGGCCCAGCAAACCAGCTTTGGTCTCAGCCACGCAAGTACCCACCCGCTCGCCCTTCACGCCCGAGGGCCGAGCCGCACTGCTGCACGCCATTTGCCACATCGAATTCAACGCCATCAATCTGGCTCTGGACGCGGTCTGGCGCTTTGCCAACATGCCCGATGCGTTCTATTGGGACTGGCTGCAAGTGGCGCAAGAAGAAGCCCTGCACTTCAACTTGCTGCGTAGCCATCTGCAAAGCATGGGACACGATTACGGTGACTTTGAAGCGCACGACGGCTTGTGGACCATGTGCGAAAAAACCAGCGGTGACATCCTGGCTCGCATGGCTTTGGTGCCACGCACGCTGGAAGCCCGCGGCTTGGACGCCACCCCCCTGATTCAAAACAAACTCACCCGTGCAGGCGATCTGCGAGCGGTTGACATTCTGGATGTGATCTTGCGTGACGAGGTGGGCCACGTGGCCATCGGCAACCGCTGGTATCACCACCTGTGCGCCGAACGGGGCCTGGACGGCAAAGTCTTGTACCCCAGCCTGATCAAACAATACGAAGCACCCCGGCTGAAGCCCCCCTTCAACGAGGCGGCACGCAAAGCAGCCGGATTCACCGACGACGAGATCGCCTTTTTGCTGGGCGTGGACTGACCCGCATCAAGCGCGCGGGTGATGCCGCTCGTGCAGCTGGCGCAAGCGCTCCCGCGCCACGTGTGTGTAGACCTGCGTGGTCGAAATATCTGAATGCCCCAACAGCATCTGCACCACGCGCAAATCAGCGCCGTGGTTGAGCAAATGCGTGGCAAAAGCATGGCGCAAGGTGTGGGGTGACAAGGGCTGTGTGATGCCCGCCTTGATCGCATACTTCTTGATCAGTTTCCAGAACATCTGCCGTGTCATGGGGCCGCCACGGCTGGTCACAAACAGGGCATCGCTGGTTTGACCGTCCAGGATGTCACCACGGGCATACGCGGTGTAACGCGTCAACCATTCACTGGCTTGCGCCCCAAACGGCACCATGCGTTCTTTGCTGCCTTTGCCGGTGATGCGCAACACCCCATCGGCCAAACTGACGTAGACGGATTTGAGTTCAACCAACTCGCTGACACGCAAGCCGCTGGCATACATCAGCTCCAACATGGCCCGGTCGCGCATGCCAATGGGCTCGTCCACATCCGGTGCGTCCAGCAAAGACTCGACCAAATGCTCAGTCAGTGTCTTAGGCAAACGAGCGTGTTGGCGGGGGGCGTCCATCCTCACGGTGGGATCAGCCTGAATCAGGTTTTCGCGGACGGCCCAACGATAAAACCGCCGGAACACACTCAAGCGGCGCCCGACGGACGACGGTTGCGAGTGGCCGTGTCTGTGAACCATGTAGCCGTGCAAGTCGGTCTCGGTCGCCTGACACAGGGATCGTGTTGCACCTTGTTGTCGCATCCAGGCGGCCAGTCCTGCCAAGTCACGGCGGTAGGCGGCCAGCGTGTTCTGGCTCAAGCCATCTTCGAGCCAAAGCGCGTCCACAAACCGATCCAGATCTGGATCAAGGCAGGGTTCAGTAGCCTCCACGCAAAAGCCCTTCTTTCATGCGCTTGTCCACAGGACGGTCTCCGACAAAAATCTTCAAGACAACACGATACAGGTCTTCCCCCTCAACCGGCTGTCCCACGTTTTGATCGTTGTAGCGCAATTGCACACCCACATCCGGCAAGTAATCCAGATCAAGAACGTCACCAGGACGCACCTTATCCAGGCCGTCAATCAGGGCCGACAAGGCCTTCACTCTGGCACCCATGGCCTGTCGCACAGCGTCCGGTTCTTTGGATGCACGGCTTTGCAAGGATTTACTCAACTCACGACTGGGGGCCTCCAACATGATTTTCAGCCTCAACCGTTTTGGGCCAGGCATGCTCAAGATTTGATTGCCATCTTTGCTGGGGGCCGTCAGGTAGAGACCCGCCACAAAAGCCTTGATCCAGGCCACGCCCCGCAACCCCACGCCATTGAGCCTCAGGGTTCGCCCGGCCAAAGCCGTCGTGTTGTCAAAGCTCTGCCCTTCTAGGCGCGCAGCTTGTGCACTGCCTGAGCCCAAAACCAGCACAGAACCTGCGCAAATCAAGCCTGCTACCAATACACGTCGCAAACCAAACATCGAGAAACACTCCTTGTGTGTGTGTCGACTCAACGCGCCAACACGCAGATCAGCTGACAGACAGACATGCGGACATCCACATGGCCAGTGCGTATACGCTCGGGCATATGCTCGATCCCTTGTTATTGCTGCCCGACTTTCTGCTGATCCTCAGCGGCTTTGCCCTGTGTCGTTTCAC
>JBDKHX010000146.1:0-4897 GCA_039797415.1 Pseudomonadota bacterium
GCCATTGTGTTGTTCATCATTGAACGCCAGCGCGTGCGCCAGGCAGCAGAGCAAGATCAGAACGGCTCAGCCATGTCAGCCAATTTGCTGCTGGTGCTGACGGCTTTGTTTCTGACGGTGTTTGGGCAGTTCGCCTTACACCCGATGATCGAAGCGGCCAAAGCGGGTGAACCCACCCGCCTGTCCTTTGGTGCTTTGCACGGCATTTCGGCCAGTTTGTACTGGCTCAAAGCTGTGCTGCTGTTGGTGTTGTCTTGGCGACTGACCAGCCCGGCTCAACAATAAGTACGCAGACATAAAAAAACGCCGCTGAGAGCGGCGTTTATCTTGGTGGTAAGGCAGAAAGCTCAACCGGGCTTCTTGCTGGCCACACGCTTTTTAGCGCGCTTGATCAAGCCACCAGCGGTCACACGCTGGTTGCCCATGACCTGAACCTTCTTGACTTCAGGGCGGCGCAGACCACTCTTGGAGAATTTCAGGATCTTGACTTCACGTGGACCAGCCCCAGGCTTGCGGTCATCCAGTGAAGTTTGGGTCACAACCTTTTCAGGCATCGGGCGCCACAAAACGAGCAGCTTGCCGATGTGTTGAATAGGAGCAGCGCTCAGTTGGTCGCACAATTGGGCGTACATCTCTTCACGAGCAGCACGGTCGTCACCCAAAACGCGGACTTTGATCAGTCCGTGAGCTTTCAGTGCGGAATCCGCTTCCTTAAGCACGGCGGGCGTGAGACCATCACCCCCAATCATGACGACGGGGTCCAGGTGGTGCGCATCAGCCCGGTGGACTTTGCGCTCGGCAGTAGTTAATTGAATCGCAGGCATCCTCGCATTATCCCAGCCATGAAAGTCAAAAGCAAAAGTAAAAAGATCAATAAGGCATGGTTGAACGACCATATCCACGATCCTTACGTCCGTTTGGCACAAAAAGAGGGCTATCGCTCACGTGCGGCCTACAAACTCAAGGAAATCGACGAGACCCTTCATTTGATCAAACCGGGTCAGTTGGTTGTGGATTTGGGCGCCTCACCGGGTGCCTGGAGCCAATACGTGCGCCGCAAATTCGCCCCGAAAGACGTGGGAGCGGGTGGCGCGGCCGTGGGCGAGCTCAACGGCACCATCATTGCGCTGGACTTGTTGGACTTTGAGCCCATCGAAGGGGTGCAGTTCATTCAGGGTGACTTCCGCGAAGACGCTGTGCTCAAGCAATTGCAAGATCTGGTGGACGAACGCCCGGTGGACGTTGTCATCTCGGACATGGCGCCCAATTTGAGCGGCATTGACGTGTCTGACGCCGCCCGCATCGAGCATTTGATCGAATTGGCGATCGATTTTTCGCAAAACCACCTCAAACCCGATGGCGCCTTGGTTTGCAAGGTGTTCCACGGCAGTGGTTACAGCCAACTGGTCGAGATGTTCAAAAAGTCATTTCGCGTGGTCAAGCCGATCAAGCCAAAGTCCTCTCGCGACAAGTCATCCGAGACGTTTTTGGTTGGGATCGGGCTGAAAAGCCTGTAACGGCGTGGTGTTTTGTCTCCAGTACCAAGAAAGAGGCTGAAAAGCCGTTCTACACTGGAGATCGCATCGTGCAGTGGGGGACTTGATTCCTCTAGAATCGTCCCCATGTACCGCGAAGATTGCATCTGGTAAGCGGCTGGGTGTGATTTTTAAAAGACCTCAACAGGTTCAATGGGCGCATCCCGCGCCTGCCTGAAATGGTCTCGTTTGGATGAAGGAGCCGCGGTGAACAATCAATGGTTCTCGAAAATTGCTGTTTGGCTGGTAGTGGCTCTCGTGCTGTTCACCGTGTTCAAGCAGTTCGACCGTGCCTCAACGGGCGCAACAGCGATCGGTTATTCCGACTTCCTTGAGGAAGTGCGCGCCAAGCGCATCAAGGCTGTGACCCTGCAAGAGGGTGGCGGTGGTACCGAGATCATTGCAACCACAACGGATGACAAGCGCATCCGTAGCACGGCCACTTATCTGGACCGTGGCTTGGTGGGCGATCTGATCAACAACGGCGTCAAGTTCGACGTCAGACCCCGTGAAGAACAATCCCTGATCGTCGGCTTGCTGATGTCCTGGGGCCCCATGCTGCTGTTGATCGGCGTGTGGATCTACTTCATGCGTCAAATGCAAGGTGGCGGCAAAGGCGGTGCGTTCAGCTTTGGCAAGAGCCGTGCTCGCATGCTGGACGACACCAACAACAGCGTGACCTTCGCTGACGTGGCAGGTTGCGACGAAGCCAAGGAAGAAGTCAAAGAACTGGTCGACTTCCTGCGTGACCCGCAAAAGTTCCAGAAGTTGGGTGGCCGTATTCCACGTGGCGTGCTGATGGTCGGACCTCCAGGTACCGGTAAAACGCTGCTGGCCAAGTCCATCGCGGGCGAAGCCAAGGTGCCGTTTTTCACCATCTCCGGCTCTGACTTCGTTGAAATGTTCGTGGGTGTGGGTGCGTCCCGTGTTCGCGACATGTTCGAACAAGCCAAGAAGAATGCACCTTGCATCATCTTCATCGACGAAATCGACGCGGTCGGTCGCCATCGTGGCGCTGGCCTGGGCGGCGGTAACGACGAACGTGAACAAACGCTGAACCAGATGCTGGTTGAGATGGACGGCTTTGACACCAACGCCGGTGTCATCGTGATCGCCGCAACCAACCGTCCTGACATCCTGGACCCAGCCTTGCTGCGCCCCGGCCGTTTCGACCGTCAGGTTTACGTGACCCTGCCAGACGTGCGTGGTCGTGAGCAGATCTTGAACGTGCACATCCGCAAGGTGCCTGTTGGTCAAGACGTGCGTGCTGACATCCTGGCCCGTGGCACACCTGGTTTCTCGGGTGCCGATCTGGCCAACCTGGTCAACGAAGCTGCTTTGTTTGCCGCCCGCCGTAATGGCCGTGTGGTTGAAATGCAGGACTTCGAAAAGGCCAAGGACAAGATCATGATGGGCCCAGAGCGCAAGTCCATGATCATGCCCGAGGAAGAACGCAAGAACACCGCGTACCACGAAGCTGGTCACGCCTTGGTGGCTCGCATGTTGCCCAAGACCGATCCTGTCCACAAGGTCACCATCATCCCGCGTGGTCGTGCGCTGGGTGTGACCATGCAGTTGCCTGAAGGCGATCGCTACAGCATGGACAAGAACCGCATGCTGGACACCATCTCGGTGTTGTTCGGCGGCCGTATTGCTGAAGAAGTGTTCATGAACCAAATGACCACTGGCGCCAGCAACGACTTCGAACGTGCCACCAGCATTGCCCGTGACATGGTGACCCGCTACGGTATGACCGATGAGCTGGGCCCGATGGTTTACGCAGAAGCCGAAGGTGAAGTGTTCTTGGGTCGTTCGATCAACAAGACCACCACCATGTCTGAAGAGACCATGCAAAAGGTTGACCACGAGATGCGCCGCATCATCGATACGCAGTACGCTCTGGCGCGTAAGCTGATCGAGGACAACCAGGACAAGATGCACGCAATGGCCAAGGCCTTGCTCGAATGGGAAACCATCGATGCAGAGCAAATCGAGGACATCATGTGCGGTCGTGAGCCACGTCCACCCAAGGACTGGACCCCTTCGTCCAAGTCCAACGGCGGCACCAAGCCTCCTGTGAATACAGACGGCGCACCCGCAGCGGCCTGATCGCTTGCTCGGTATCCAAATCAAACGGGGCTCTTGGGCCCCGTTTTGCATGGGGGCTCATGTGGGCCCAAAGGGATGACGCATGAATGACCCAATCTGGCAGGCCGGTCGATTTCAGTTGAATCTGCACCATCCGATCGTGATGGGCATTGTCAACGTCACGCCGGATTCATTCTCCGACGGGGGATTGCATGGTGACACCTGGTCGGCCATGGCCCATTGCGAAAAATTATTGAAGGAGGGTGCCCAGATTTTGGACATTGGCGGCGAGTCGAGTCGTCCAGGCGCCCCTGAATTGAGTGCAGCCGAAGAGTGGTCACGCATTGGTAGTTTGGTGCGAGACGCCATTGGGCTGCGGGTTCCGATCTCGGTGGACACATACAAACCCGAAACGATGGCCAAAGCCCTGGACCTGGGCGCAGACATCATCAACGACATTCGTGCGCTACAAGAACCGGGGGCAGTAGATGTCGTCAGTCAACATCCAAGCTGCGGTGTCTGCCTGATGCACATGCAAGGCAAACCCGATTCAATGCAAGCCGCCCCCAGCTATGAAGACCCCGTTTTAGAGGTGAAATATTTCCTCGAAGATCGCGCGCAGGCCTTGATCGCCAAGGGTGTGGCGAAATCACGGATCACCTTGGATCCGGGATATGGTTTTGGCAAAACTCCGGAACATAATTTGAGTTTGCTGCAACGCCAGCGGGAAATTCTGGAATTGGGATACCCCCTGCTGATTGGTTGGTCTAGAAAATCAACCATTGGTGTCATCACGGGTCGCCCGGTCGAGCAACGTTTGGCAGGCAGTTTGGCAGCTGCTTTGGCATCCATTCAAAACGGTGCCCGCGTCATCCGGGTGCACGACGTTGCAGAAACCGTGGATGTGATCAAGGTTTGGACTGCCGCCGGTTTGGTGGACGAGTCATTCATTTAGAAACGATATAAAAATGGCCGCACGACAGTATTTTGGGACAGATGGTATTCGTGGCACCGTTGGGCAAACGCCCATCACTCCAGACTTCGTTTTGCGGCTGGGGCACGCTGTGGGCCAGGTGCTCAAGCGCACGGAACAGCGTCCCACCGTCCTGATTGGCAAGGACACGCGAATTTCAGGCTACATGCTCGAATCTGCCTTGGAAGCTGGCTTTGCATCGGCTGGGGTTGACGTGTTGTTGACTGGCCCGTTGCCTACGCCCGGCGTGGCTTACCTGACGCGTGCTTTGCGCTTGAACTTGGGTGTGGTGATCAGCGCC
>JBDKHX010000147.1:0-4858 GCA_039797415.1 Pseudomonadota bacterium
GGACGGCCAGTGCTTTCTGCCACCAAACGGGACAAGGTGCCCTTCAGCGCAACTTGCTTGGCCTGGCCTTCATTTTGTTGCGCCTCAACGCGCGTAGGGTCAAGCTGGGCCAGCTCCTGCCCCTTTTCGACCATGGCCCCCTCTCGGACCGACAGCGCACGCAAGATGCCCCCTTCGAGGCTGGCAATCACCTGCTCGCGCCCTTCTGGCACCACCTTGCCCTCGGCTTTCGCGATCTCATCGACTCGCGCCAAGGCTGACCACCCCACCGCCACAGCCACAGCCAACATCATCAGGTAAATGGCCCAACTGGCCTGAGGCGCCGTTTCAGCCAGTGCGGCCTCTTTGACACCCGACAGAAAGCGCTCGTCCCCTCGAACGTATTCGCCTCCCAACGATGCCTTTTTAAACAGCCAACTCATCATGACGCCGCAGCGAACTCGCGTTCAAGCTCCTCGGCCGAGACTGGCTTGGGAACGGGCTCAACAACGCGCACAGGCGGCACGGGTGGCGCCTTCTGCCCTGCCAACATGGCCAACACTTGAGCCTTCGGGCCATCGGCCAAAATGCGACCAGCCTCGACCACGATCACCCGATCCACCACATCCAACAATGCCGGACGGTGTGTCACCACCACCAAGGTTCTGTTGCCCACGGCGGTTTTGAGGTGCCGAATGAAGCTGTTCTCTGCCTGAGCATCCATGGAGCTGGTTGGCTCATCCAGCAGCAAAATTTGAGGCTGGATCACCAAACAGCGTGCCAGCGCAACCAATTGCCTTTGCCCACCAGACAACAGCGAGCCCGCCTGCCCCACAGGCAAATCGAACCCCATCGGGTGTGCGGCAGCAATGCGATCAAGGCCCGTCAAACGGGCCACTTCCAGGAAGTGATTCGGATCTGCATGAGCACGTCCCAGCATCACATTCTCTCGAAGCGTGCCCTGGAACAACTTCGGCTCTTGAGACACGAAACCCACATGGCGCCTGAAATCGGCCAAATCGATCTGACGCAGATCGAGACCATCCACTTCCACAAAGCCATCGGTCGGCAAATACAGTCCACTGAGCATCCGCAAGATCGTTGATTTGCCGCTGCCGATCTTGCCCAGGATCGCGACACGCTCGCCCGGCTTGATCATCAAATTGACACCCTTCAAAACCAACGGTGTGTGCTCTTGCTGGCCCTTGGGGTATGAGAACTGCACGTCGTGCAAGCCCAACTGCCCCTTCACCGTCGGATGCGGGATATAGCGCTTCTCTGTGTCGTGCTCCAAAGGCAGCGACATCAACTGGTTCAGCGACATCAACGCCGCCTTGGCGCCTTGATAACGGGCCGCCAGCATCACCACACTGTTCAATGGAGCCAAGGTACGGGACGCGAACATGACAGCCCCCAACAACGCACCGCCAGTCAACTCTTTGTCCTGAATCAGGTGCACCCCCCACACCAGCATGATCACCGTGATCAGCTGCTGCGAGATCATCGAAAAGTTATTGGTCCAGGCACCGATCACACGGGCCCGCACCGACGACTGCGCAGCAGCCGAGTTGGCTGCCTCATAACGGCTCAAAAAGTGCCCCTGAGCGCCCGCTGCACGCAAATCCTCAATCCCCTCAACAGCCTCCACCAGCAAACCATGCAAATCGGCCTGCTGACTCATATTGGCCTTCATCACCTTACGCAACACGCTTTGCACCGCAAAGATCAAGCCCAAGATGACCGGCACCGCCAGCACCAGCACCAAAGCCAAT
The DNA here is from genome assembly GCA_039797415.1 of Pseudomonadota bacterium. GTDB lineage: Bacteria > Pseudomonadota > Gammaproteobacteria > Burkholderiales > Burkholderiaceae_C > Aquabacterium. The sequence goes on from JBDKHX010000147.1 coordinate 1,752, forward strand.
TTGCCAGCCACCAACCAGGTCATGAACATGAACAAAAGGATGAACGGCAAATCCGTCAGCGCTGCGGCCGAGGCTGACGTCATGAATTCGCGCACCACTTCAATCTGCGACAAACGATGCGCAAACGCGCCAGAAGAATCAGGTCGATGCTCCAGACGAATGCTCAAAGCCTGCCTGAAAATCAAATTACCCAAAGCCAGATCGGACTTCTTGCCCGCCACATCAATCAGGTAACTGCGCAATTGCCTGGCTGCCATGTCAAACGCCGTGGCGATGAAGGCCCCTGCCCCCAAGGACCACAAAGTCACCATGGCGCTATTGGGGATCACCTTGTCATACACCACCGCCGTGAACAGCCCAGTCATCAACATCAAGACATTGCTCAACAACGCTGCCAGCATGGCTGCGCGGTAATAAGGCATGTAGCGCCTGATGTTGTGCCACAGCCAGTGCGGCGCCTCCTCACGCGACTCTTTCGATGCTGAAGCCTGCTTGGCCCCAGCCGTCATCGTCGCCAACAAGGCATAGCCTGAATACTCAGGCAACAACTCTTCTTCCGTGGCGGTGCAAACTTGGTTGTCTGCCCCCGGCATCACCACTTCATAACGCGCACCACCTGCACGCTTGGAGCGCACACTGATCCGACGCGTGACGATACAGGCATCACCGTTCTTCAACAGCAACACCACAGGCATCAACAAAGACAAGATCTTGCTAGGCGGGCGCCTGACGATCGCGGCATTGAACCCCGCGTTTTGCAACAGGCTCACCGCTTGCTGTGCTGACATCGGGCCACTCAAGCCCAAACCGTTGAGCAAGGACACTGAGGTGCGTTCGACACCATGGTGCCGACACATCCACAGCAAGGCCTCCAACAATGGATCCCCGTTCGAGGACGAGTTCTCCCCCAGACCATGCAGCATGGGCTCTTGTGCCTCCTGCTGGTCTACTGGGTTTGACTCGTGGGGGGTATCCAACATCTACTCCTGGTCAATCAGCGCACGGCAATGGCTTCCAAGCCGTCTTCGAAGTCTTTCACGAAGGCGGGGATGTCAAACAGCGGAGAAGACAGACGGTGCTCGGCCAAATAGCGCTTGTAAGTCGCAATCATCTTGGGGTTACGCCCCAACTGAATGGCCTTGCGCTCGTACTCCTGCGGACTGTGGGTAATCAGATCGGGCAGCCCCACGTTCTCCAGCAAGCTGCCAGCCATGCGAGAAATAAAGGTCTTGCCCGAATAAGTCAGGATTGGCGTCCCCATGAACAACACATCATTGGCCGTGGTGCCCGCGTTGTAGGGAAAGGTATCCAAAAACAGATCGGCCAACTGAAAGCGTGCCAGGTAGTCCGAAGGGCTCACCCGAGGCGCAAAAATCAAACGCGAACGATCTACACCATGCTCATCGGCCATCTTGAGCATGTTCTCTTTCGCCCAAGGGTTATCGGCCAACAACCACAGCACACTGTCAGGCACGGCATGCAGCATCCGCATCCATGACGAGAACATCTCGTGTGTGAACTTGAAGTTGTTGTTGAAGGAGCAATAAACAAACTTGTCTTCAGGCAAGTCATAGTCACTGCGCTTGGGCATGTCCCCCACTGCGCGCTTGCGATCACTGACCTGATAGCACTTGGGCATGTAAAACGGCTTCTCCGACATCATGGGCGCCAGCTCAGGCGGCACCACATAACGATCACAGATCACATAGTCGATACCAGGCAACGCTGTTGTCGCCGGAAAACCCAAATACGTCAGCTGAACCCGCCCGGGTCGGTATCCCAAGATGTCAGGCCGGGCACCGGAAGTGATCCCTTGCAAATCAATCAGGATGTCGATGTCGCACGAAGCAATCAAACGCGCTGCAGCCAAATCATCCAGATGCCCGATGCGAATGTGGTGATCAAACGCTTCAACCAAACGCTTGCGCTGCGTCGTACCGTCATCACGGCTCCAGCAAAAACCAAACACTTCGACCCTGCTGCGATCATGCAATTCCAGCAACTCAGGAATCAACAACCCGACGGCATGCAAACACAAGTCCCCAGAGACATACGCAATGCGCAATGGCCCGGGACGTTGACGAGTAGGAAACGCCAATGGCGTAGGGCTCAAAGGCTTGACGCGATCATGCACAAAAGTGCGGCTGGACAACAGCTGCATGGCAGGGTCGTCCGATGCACTGAGCATGGCCAAAGGCGATGTCGACATCAACAACTGATTGGTCGTCACCTGCCCCACGGGTTGATACACGGGCCACTCGCACTGCTTCTGACGGATGTGAACGTAGTGCTGAATCACCTTGGGCTGAGCCGGATCCAACTCCAGGCTACGCACCATGTAGGCCTCGGACTCGTCGTAACGCTTGATCGTCTCCAGCGCCCTGGCCAGGTTATTCAAGGTGTGTTGACGCAACGACTCATCAGTAGGATTTTGGGCATCCAGCAAGGCCAGTGCCTCGCGCCAACTGGCCAAAGCGGCTTCGGCCTGCCCCGTCGCCTCCTGCTGGTGGCCCAAATTCACCCTGGCCTGGATGAAATCGGACTTCAGCGTCAGCGCGGTTTCATAAATCTTGATGGCCTCCTGGGATCTTCCCAGCGAACTGAGCAACGTGCCCCAGTTGAACAAGGCAATGTGTCGATGTGGCGAGGTGGTGTGGTCATACCAAGTTTGGTAGAGCTGCAGCACCGCTTCTTGCCGGCCCAATTGCGCCCACTTTTGCGCGGCATTCATCAAGTCAGGCAAAGTCAAACGATCTTCACGCGCGCTGCTCACAACCGACGCTTGCTCAGCATCCTCAGCAGACATCACCGGTGTGTCTGGTGTCGACAAAATTTGCGCATCCATCATGTCCATCTGGCACCTTTCCTGCGGCCGAACCAGGCGCACAGCGGCAGCCAAAGCTGACACGCGCCCTTACTTGCAACTCTAAGCAACAGGGCCAGGTTCTTTAGGCACAAAAGACACCGGAAGAACGGTCAATTCACAAGAGGATGGGCACCAAAGGCTGAAATCGGCATAGGGGGCCTCCATTCTTGGAGGCACCCCTGCCACACCACCCGGCATGCGGGTCCGCACCGGGCGGTTCAAGAGCTTGAGGTCAGGAGAT
>JBDKHX010000148.1:0-4834 GCA_039797415.1 Pseudomonadota bacterium
GTCAGGATCACATCCTGGCACGGGCCGCTGCGCAAAGTGGCTGGCTTCATGTCCCACAAAGCCTTGGCCATTTGCAGTAGCTTGCCGGCGTCTTTGATGCCTTTGGGGGGCTCCGGCTCTTTCAGGCTGGCCAAAACGCGACCGATGTCACGCAGCTCGCTGACGTCGTTGGCGCCCATGCCCATGGCAACTCGTTTTGGGGTGCCAAACAAATTGGCCAGAACCGGCACTTTGTAAGTATTTGCATCCAATATCGGATTGCGAAAAATGAGAGCAGGCCCCCCCGAACGAAGGATGCGGTCGCTCATGGCCGTCATCTCTAGCTTCACAGAGACGGGATCTTGCACGGCAATGAGCTCGCCCGTCTTCTCCAGACCGGCCATGAAGTCCCTCAGATCGCGGTATTTCATAATCAAAAGTAGTAGAAAATCAGTTTCTTATCCTTGACTGGTTATTAGCAGGGTGCCTAGAATCCGCCTCCGTCGATCCCGAAGGAGTTTTATTCGGGTTTTCCCTTGCATCCTTGTGGGTGCAACGCTGCCAGCCTTGGCATGGTCAGCAGAGCAATCCTGTTCTGATTGACCCAGTGGCACACCGGCCTGCACAGCCCGTGTCACCAGTCTGTCAAGGCCATTATCACTGTCATGTGGTGTGCGATCGGTCAGTCCCAGACTTGACCTGTTGCGCAACGCGGTCGGTGAGGAAAGGAAAAACATGACAGCGATTGATCGTGCCTGGTCCAGCGACTCATTGCCCCCAGCCTCTTCGGCTGATGAGGTGAGCCGAGAAGCGGTAGACCGTAAGGGGACCATCGGGTCCCGCGTGCAGTTGTTTCTGGCCGATGTCTTGGCCGGTGTTCGTTTGGTGAGTCACAACACCTTGGCCATGGTCGGCTTGGTTGCCACCGTTGCCGCCATCTTTTTGGCGCAGCAGCCAGAATGGCGTCGTGATCTGGAAACCCATGCGCTGACTTGGTTGACCGAGCGCGTCAATGGTCGTTTGGCTTCTGTGGACGATCAAGAGGGCGATGTGCTGTTGGCCATGGCTGAGCCAGAGGCCATTTCGCGTGCCACGGCTGTGGACCCGACCGAGTTGAACCGCCAGCAGTCTCTGGTGGCTTTCTGGATTGCCCGTCGCTACAACGTGGCGCCTGAGCCTATCAGCCGCTTGGTTCAAGAAGCCTGGGCTGCAGGGCAAAAAGCCAATCTGGATCCCAACTTGGTGTTGGCCGTGATGGCGGTGGAATCGGGCTTCAACCCGTTTGCACAAAGCCATGTGGGTGCGCAAGGTTTGATGCAGGTGATGACCCGTATTCACCAGGACAAGTACCAGATCTTTGGCGGTCAGCACGCCGCTTTTGATCCCGTCACCAATTTGCGTGTGGGTGTGCAGGTCTTGAAAGACTGCATCCGCCGCGCAGGTAGCCTGGAAGCCGGCTTGAAGTACTACGTGGGCGCGGCCAATTTGGCTGATGACGGTGGTTATGCAGCCAAGGTCATGGCCGAGCAAAGTAACTTGCGCCAAGTGGCATCAGGCCGCAAAGTGGCTGTGACGATTGCATTGCCCCAGGCCACGGCGGTTCAAACAGCTTTGCCTGTGCCGCCTGCTGCGGCTGCAACGGATCGTGTCATCCCTGCTGCTGTGCCTCACGCGCCGGCTGCGAGCGATTCCGCGCCCGCTCACCAACGACCTGAACAATTGGCACTGGCGCCATAAGGCCTCAGTCCTTTACAATTCTTTCTTTGCCGCGCAACTGGCGATACATGGCCCGGATCACCGATCCAGGTCTGAGGTGGTGAACCACCGGGAAGCGCGGCCAGCCCCAGGGCGAGCAAACTGCCAGCCCGTGGGGCTGTGTCAGCCGTTCGCCTGGGCAGCCCTCATGGAGCATGGTGCTCCTGTGGGTCTTCAACCATGAAGAGGACTGCCAAGTCATGTTTGACCGTGCAACACACACCCTGGCCAATGTAGACCCCGACCTGTGGGCCGCCATTCAAGCTGAAAACCAGCGCCAGGAAGATCACATTGAGCTGATCGCTTCCGAAAACTACACCTCGCCCGCTGTCATGCAGGCGCAAGGTTCGCAGTTGACCAACAAGTACGCTGAAGGCTATCCAGGCAAGCGTTACTACGGCGGCTGTGAAAACGTCGACGTGGTCGAACAATTGGCCATCGACCGCTTGAAGGCCTTGTTCGGCGCTGAATACGCCAACGTGCAACCTAACTCCGGTTCGCAAGCCAACCAGGCTGTGTTCTTCGGCCTGCTGCAACCTGGCGACACCATCATGGGTTTGAGCCTGGCTGAAGGCGGTCACTTGACCCACGGCATGCCTCTGAACATGTCTGGCAAGTGGTTCAAGGTCGTGTCTTATGGTCTGAATGCCCAAGAAGACATCGACTACGACAAGATGGAAGCCTTGGCTCGTGAACACAAGCCCAAGCTGATCATCGCCGGTGCTTCCGCTTTTGCTCTGCGCATCGACTTCGAGCGTTTTGCCAAGATCGCCAAGGAAATCGGCGCCTACTTCATGGTCGACATGGCGCACTACGCCGGTCTGATCGCTGCAGGCGTGTACCCGAACCCAGTGCCTCACGCTGACGTGGTCACCTCGACCACCCACAAGAGCCTGCGTGGCCCTCGTGGCGGCATCATCCTGATGCGCGGCGAAGAAATCGCCAAGAAGATTAACAGCGCCATCTTCCCTGGCATCCAAGGCGGCCCCTTGATGCACGTGATCGCTGGCAAGGCTGTGGCCTTCAAGGAAGCGGCATCGCCCGAGTTCAAGGCTTACCAAGAGCAAGTGGTCAAGAACGCAGCTGCTTTGGCTGACACCTTGACCAAGCGCGGTCTGCGCATCGTCTCTGGCCGCACCGAAAGCCACGTCATGCTGGTGGACCTGCGTCCGAAGAACCTGACCGGCAAGGAAGCCGAAGCCATCTTGGGCGCAGCTCACATGACCTGCAACAAGAACGGCATTCCTAACGACCCGCAAAAGCCGATGGTCACCAGCGGTATCCGTCTGGGCAGCCCAGCCTTCACAACCCGTGGCTTCAAAGAAGCCCAAGCTGTGCAAGTGGGTAACCTGATCGCTGACGTGCTGGACAATCCGCATGACGAGGCCACCATCGCTCGCGTGCGTGAGCAAGTGTCCGCGTTGACCCGCGAGTTCCCGGTCTATCGTTGATTGACCTGACAAGCCCGGCCTCGTGCCGGGTTTTTTGTTTTTGCTTGCCCTAGCTCGCTCAAAAGCCATGCGTTGCCCATTTTGTGGACACCACGATACCCAGGTGGTTGAAACCCGTGACTCGGACGAAGGGGACTCGACCCGCCGTCGCCGTCGTTGCCAGTCGTGCGACAAGCGTTTCACGACCTACGAACGTGCAGAAATCGAATTGCCAGTCATCGTCAAACGCGATGGGCGGCGAACCGACTACGACCGCGCCAAGCTCAAGGGCTCCTTGATGATCGCGTTGCGCAAGCGCCCGGTGGGTGCCGAGGCGCTTGAAACAGCGATTGAAAGCATCGAGGCCCGCCTGCGCCAATGCGGTGACAAAGAAGTCAGCTCAACGCAATTGGGCGAATGGGTCATGCAAGAGCTGCGTAAGCTCGACAAGGTGGCCTACGTCCGTTTTGCATCGGTCTACCGAAGCTTTGATGACGTCAGTGAATTTGTTGCTGCGATCAAAGAAACTGGCAAAAAAGCGGCCACCTAGGGTTTTGCCGGGGTTTTGATCTACCGGCTTTAGCGACAAACGGTAGATGAGGGGTGACAAGCGGCAAGACCCCCTGATCGGCGGTGATGTGCTCCGCCCCTGATACCGATACATTCGGCACCCATGAAGATGGGCGTTAATTTTTCACGAAATACGGGCTTCACGCTGATCGAGCTGCTCGTGACCTTGGCCGTTGCCGCAATTTTGGCAACGCTGGCTGCGCCTATGCTCAGCGGTTTTTTGGCGCGCAGCCAAATGACGGCCGTCGCCAATGAGTTCACCGGGGCGCTTCAAATGGCGCGGATGGAAGCGGTGTCTCGCAACATGTGTGTCGCGGTGTGCCGCCGTGCCGAGTCGGGTGCCGCCACCTGTGCGGGTGATGCTGGGGCGTGGACCACCGGGTGGCTGGTTTATGAAAAGCCAGGCTGTGAAGCCACTGCTGAGGTGAGTGAGCCGGCTGTAGGTACGGTGCTGAAGGCTCATGGGTCGGTTCCACCTGCCATCAGCGTCAACCTGGAAAGTGGCAAGGATGCGCCAGGCGCCATTGTGTTCAGCCCGCGCGGAGTCCTTGTTGGTGTCGTCAATCACCGAATGGCATTCAAAGATGCGCGCTTTCCTGATGACTCCAATTCTCGGGTTATTGCGTTGAGTCGAGTGGGGCGCGTGACGACTCAGGTGCTAGCGGGCTCCGGGGAGTTGGGCGATGACTAAGGTGCGCAGGCAGCATCAGTCGGGTGTCACCCTGATCGAGGTATTGGTCTCGGTCCTGATTTTGGGTTTGGCCATGATCAGTTTGGCGGGTTTGCAGTCCTACACGGTGAAATACCAGTTGGGCAGTGCCAACCGGGCCGTGCTGTCAATGTTGGTCAGTGACTATGCAGAGCGGGTTCGCGCCAATCTGGCGGCTGGGCCGGGCGCTGGCGGGGCAGGTGGCGTATCGAAGTATCTGTATGCCGTGTCGTGGGACGGTCAAGCGGAGGCCCCCACCGCGGCCGATAGGGATTGCAGTATCGAGGTTTGCACCGATGCCAGTACCTTGGCCGAATGGGACATGTCCAATTGGCGTCAACGCGTGCGTGACGAGTTGCCCCGAGGCTCCGTCCATGTGGCAGGCACGATC
>JBDKHX010000149.1:0-4825 GCA_039797415.1 Pseudomonadota bacterium
TGGCGCACAGCTCCTTGCGCATGACCATCGGCCGCTTCACCACCGAAGAAGAAGTCGACTTTGTCGTTTCCACACTCAAAGAGCGTGTAGCCAAGCTGCGCGAGCTCTCACCCCTGTGGGACATGTACAAAGACGGCATTGACATCAGCACTATTCAATGGGCGGCACACTAGAGATGTCCGCCCCCGACTGCGGTCCTACCGCAGTCACCCCCCGAGGGGGTAGCGGGGCCTGCCGCTTGGGGCGGCCCGGCGCTGGCCCCGCCAGCACCCTCGACGTTCTTTGAAAGATTTTGGAGTATCACCATGGCATACAGCGACAAGGTCATTGACCACTACGAAAATCCCCGCAACGTTGGCTCCTTTGAAAAGGGCGACGAATCGGTTGGCACCGGCATGGTCGGCGCCCCAGCATGCGGCGACGTCATGAAGCTGCAAATCAAGGTCAACCAAACCACTGGCGTGATCGAAGACGCCCGGTTCAAGACCTACGGCTGCGGTTCGGCCATTGCTTCCAGCTCGCTGGTGACGGAGTGGGTGCGTGGTAAAACACTGGACGAAGCCCTGAGCATCAAAAACACCCAGATCGCTGAAGAGCTGGCCTTGCCCCCGGTCAAGATCCACTGCTCGATTCTGGCGGAAGATGCCATCAAGGCCGCCGTCAACGACTACAAGACCAAACATGCAAGCTGATCAAGCCACCTCAGGTTCGTGCACCAGTGGGCCCGGTAACGGCCCCCTGACCGACATCGGGCAAATCAACGCCGACATGACTGTTGGCCTGACCGAAGCGGCTGCACGCCACATCACTCGCTACCTCGGCCGTCGCGGCAAGGGCGTCGGTGTGCGCCTGGGTGTCAAGACCACGGGTTGCTCGGGCTTGGCCTACAAGATCGAGTTCGCCGACGAGATCGCGCCCGAAGACATCGTTTTCGAGCGCCTGGGCGTCAAGATCCTGGTTGATCCCAAGAGCTTGCCCTACATCGATGGCACGGAGCTCGACTTCGTCCGTGAAGGCCTCAATGAAGGCTTCAAGTTCAACAACCCCAACGAACGTGATCGTTGCGGTTGCGGGGAATCCTTCCGCATCTGAGGCACCCGCTGCCTTGCGTCGGATGAAGCCCCACCATGTGGTGGGGTTTTGCCTTTTCAAACGCCATGAACATCGACGCTGACGACTTCACCCTGTTGGGCCTGAACCGGGCTTTCGCCCTTGACCGCAGCCAGTTGGATGCAGCCTGGAAGGCCTTGCAGGCTCAGGTGCACCCTGACCGATTTGCGGCTGAAGGTGGCACGGCACAGCGCCTGGCCATGCAATGGGCTGTGCGCGTCAATGAGGCGCATCAGCGTCTCAAAGATCCCCTCAAACGTGCGGCCTACCTGTGTGAATTGGGCGGCGCCCCCGTGCAAGCCCACAGTAATACGGCCATGCCCGGTGCCTTTCTGATGCAACAGATGGAATGGCGCGAGGCTTTGGAAGACGCTGACAGTGCGCCTGACGTGCAAGCCTTGTCTGACGAAGTCTTGGCACAACGCAAGGCACGTTTGGCCCGTGTGACCCAGTTGCTGGACGTGGATGCCAAGCCTGCCGAGGCGGCGCTGGAAGTGCGCGCCCTCATGTTCATCGATCGCTTGCTTGAAGAGATCGATGCCCGATTAGAACGTTACGAAGACGCCAGCTGAAGAGCAACCTGACCCATGGCCCTGCTGCAAATCTCTGAACCCGGGCAATCGCCTGACCCCCACCAGCGCCGCATCGCGGTGGGCATTGACCTGGGCACCACCCACTCACTGGTTGCCTCTGTGCGCAACGGTGCGGCTGAGTGCCTGCCCGATGAACAAGGCCGGGTGATCCTGCCTTCCGCCGTGCGCTACATGGTCGATGAACGTGGTCAAACCCGGCGTCACATTGGCTTTGAGGCGTTGGCCGCTCAGGCTGAGGACTCGCAAAACACCATCGTGTCCGTCAAGCGCTTCATGGGTCGCCGTTTGGCTGACCTGCCTGATGCGGGTCGCTTGCCCTACCAGTTTGAAGACCAGCCTGGCATGGTGGCGGTCAAAACGGTAGCTGGGGTGAAGTCACCCGTTGAAGTCTCAGCTGAGATTTTGGCCAGCCTGCGTCAACGTGCTGAAGACACCTTCAATGACGACCTGTTTGGTGCCGTCATCACGGTACCTGCTTACTTTGACGACGCACAACGCCAGGCCACCAAAGACGCTGCCCAGATGGCCGGCTTGAACGTGCTGCGCTTGCTCAACGAGCCCACAGCCGCGGCCATTGCCTATGGCTTGGACAACGGTGCCGAAGGCCTGTATGCCATTTACGACCTGGGTGGTGGCACCTTCGATATCTCGCTGCTGCAACTGAGCCGTGGCGTGTTTGAAGTGGTCGCGACCGGTGGTGATTCCGCACTGGGTGGGGATGACTTTGACCACCTGTTGGCCGAGGCCGCCTTGGCTGATGCCAAGATGGAAGCGGTCACCCCGCAAGACAAGCGCACGGTGCTGGTGGCAGCCCGTCGTACCAAAGAAAAACTCTCCACCGATGGCAGCGCGCATTTGTCCTGCGCCTTGTCGGGCGGCATGCTGTCCGTCAGCATCACCCGCGAGCGCTTGGGTGAGTTGGCCAAGCCCCTGATCGACAAGTCGCTGGCCTCTGTCAAGCGCGTGCTGCGTGATGCCAAGGTCAAGCCTGATGAAGTCAAGGGCGTGGTCATGGTGGGTGGGTCCACCCGCATGCCTGCCGTGCGTGATGCCGTGGGCGCCTTCTTTGGCCAAGCCCCATTGACCGACCTGAACCCCGACGAAGTCGTGGCCCTGGGTGCTGCCATTCAAGCCAACCAATTGGCTGGCAACAATACCCAAGGCGAGATGTTGTTGCTGGACGTGTTGCCACTGTCTTTGGGGCTGGAAACCATGGGCAGCCTGGTTGAGCGCATCATCCCGCGCAACACCCCCATTCCCTGTGCTTTGGCGCAAGACTTCACCACCTTCAAAGACGGCCAAACCGCTTTGGCCGTGCATGTGGTGCAGGGCGAGCGTGAACAAGTCGAGTTCTGCCGTTCATTGGCTCGCTTTGAATTGCGTGGCATCCCGCCCATGGCCGCTGGTGCTGCACGCATTCGCGTCAGCTTCCAGGTCGATGCCGATGGTTTGCTCAGCGTATCAGCCAAAGAGCAGTTGTCGGGTGTGGAAGCCTCTGTGGTCATCAAGCCCAGCTATGGCCTGACCGACGAGCAAGTGGCACACATGCTTCGCGAGGGCTTTACCACCGCCGCCGCTGACATGAAGGACCGCGCCTTGCGCGAAGCCCGTGTCGAAGCCGAACGCATGCTGGAAGCCACCCGCACAGCCCTGGCGGCTGACGGTGATCTGCTCAGCCCTGAGCAGCGTACCGAGGTCGATGGCCTGATGGCCCAGATCGGCCAACGCTGTGACCGGGGTGACCTCGAAGCCCTGGAGGCTGCCACCAAAGCATTGGCACAAGGCACAGAAGCCTTTGCTGCCGAGCGCATGAACCGCAGCATCCGCCAAGCCTTGGCTGGCCGCAAACTTGATCAAGTCTGAATTGTTGAGACACGACCCATGCCCATCATCAAGATCCTGCCCCACGCTGCGTTGTGCCCCCAGGGCAAAGAAATCAACGTGGCACCTGGCACCAGCATCTGCGAAGCCTTGCTGGAAAACCACATCGAGATCGAACACGCCTGCGACATGAGCGCAGCGTGCACCACTTGCCACGTCATCGTTCGTGAAGGCTTCAACAGCCTCAATGAGCTCGACGAGACCGAAGAAGATCTGCTGGACCGTGCCTGGGGCCTGGAAGCCAATTCACGCTTGAGCTGCCAAGCCATCGTGGCCGGTAAGGATCTCACCATCGAGATCCCCAAGTACACGATCAACCACGCCCGTGAGAACCATTGATGAGTCGCCAGATCTTTCTGGACACGGAAACCACGGGCCTGAGCCCGGAGTCCGGTGATCGCATCATTGAAATCGGTTGCGTCGAAATGATCAACCGCCGCCTGACTGGGCGGCACCTGCATTTCTACATCAACCCTGAGCGCCCCAACCACGAAGACGCGGTCAAGATCCACGGCCTGACCGATGAGTTCCTAGCCGACAAGCCGGTGTTTGCAGCACTGGCTGACGACATCCTGGAATACTGCCGCGACGCTGAAATCATCATTCACAACGCCAGCTTCGACGTCGGCTTTTTGAATGCGGAACTGAAGCGCTTGAACAAGGGCGTGTTCACCGACCACGTCGGTGGCGTGATCGACAGCTTGATCATGGCGCGGGAGATGTTCCCGGGCAAATCCAACTCGCTGGATGCGCTTTGCCGACGCTTGGAGGTGGACAACACCCACCGGACACTGCACGGCGCGCTGATGGACGCCGAGTTGCTGGCCGAGGTCTACATCAACATGACGCGTGGCCAAGACGCCTTGTTGATCGACGCGGGCAGTGGCAGTGACGGCGGTGAGGGGGGCGGCACGGTGATCGAGGCCATCGACTACAGCCAGTTCAATTTGCCCGTGGTGGGCCCCACTGAAGAAGAGGCGGCAGCCTTCGATAAGTCGCTGGAAGCGATCGATAAAGCCAGCGGCGGAAAAACTTTGTGGAAAACGATTGAAACCGTGTTATAGTGTTGGTCTTCGCTGATTGCGACAACCTAACGGTTAATCAGCGACCCGAACCAGTTTCGGGCGGTTAGCTCAGTGGTAGAGCACTGCCTTCACACGGCAGGGGTCGCAGGTTCGAACCCTGCACCGCCCACCAAGAAAATCAAGCACTTAGCAGCGATGCTAGGTGCTTTTTTCTTG
>JBDKHX010000150.1:0-4818 GCA_039797415.1 Pseudomonadota bacterium
CAAAGAAGGCGACCGCCGCTTCAAGGCCCCCGTGTGGGCGCAGTGGCCCTTCAATATGTATGCCCAAAGCTTTTTGATCATGGAGCGCGCCTGGGACCGTGCAACACATGAAGTGCCAGGCTTGAGCCATAAGAGTGAAGAAGTCGCCACCTTCGCTGCGCGCCAGATGCTGGACGTCCTGTCGCCGGCCAACTTCCCCTGGCTGAACCCTGAAGTATTGAGCGCCACACAAAAAGAAGGCGGCCTGAACCTGGTTCGTGGCGCACACAATTTTGCCGACGACTACCAGCGCATCGTGCGCGGCCTGCCACCAGCCGGTGTCGAGCCTTACACCGTGGGTGAAACGGTCGCCGTCACGCCCGGCAAAGTGGTCTTCAAAAATGATTTGATCGAGCTGATTCAGTACACGCCCACAACAGAAAAAGTCCACGCCGAGCCGATCCTGATCGTGCCTGCCTGGATCATGAAGTACTACATCCTGGATTTGTCACCGCACAACTCGCTGGTCAAATACCTGGTCGACCAGGGCCACACGGTGTTCATGATCAGCTGGAAGAACCCCACCAGCCATGACCGAGACAAAGGCATGGAGGACTATCGCAAAGACGGCGTCATGGCCGCCATGGACGTTGTCTCTGAGATCGTGCCCAAGCAAAAAATCCACTCCGTGGGCTATTGCCTGGGCGGAACCATCTTGATGATTGCCGCAGCCACCATGGGCCGCGATGGCGATGACCGCCTCGCATCCATGACTCTGTTTGCTGCGCAAGGTGACTTCACGGAAGCGGGTGAGTTGCTGCTGTTCATCAACGAAAGCGAAGTCGACCTGATCGAAGCCATGATGTGGGAGCAAGGCTACCTCAAGGGCTCGCAAATGGCGGGCACCTTCCAGCTGCTTCACTCCAATGATTTGATCTGGTCGCGCGTGCTCAAAGAGTACATGCTGGGTCATCGTGATGCGACCAATGACCTCATGGCCTGGAACGCAGACACCACACGCATGCCCTATCGCATGCACTCGGAATACCTGCACAAGCTGTTCCTGCACAACGAGTTGGCCAGTGGCCGCTATGAGGTCAACGGGCACCCGATCTGGTTCACGGACATCCGTGTGCCTTGTTTTGCGGTGGGCACGGTGACGGACCATGTGGCGCCGTGGAAGTCTGTCTACAAGCTGCACTTGCTACCTGTCGAGTTGACCTTTGTATTGACCAGTGGTGGCCACAACGCTGGCATCGTCAGCGAGCCAGGCCACCCACATCGCCACTATCAAATCCAAACCCGTGAGGCTTGTGGCGATTACATATCGCCAGCCGCTTGGCTTGCTTCCGCGCCGCAACACGAAGGCTCGTGGTGGCCAGCATGGGAACAGTGGGTAGCCCTTCATTCGAGTGGGATGGTTTCCCCTCCCCGCACGGGAAAACCCGGAAACAAAAAGATACTTCCGGATGCGCCAGGCAGTTATGTTCGTGAGCACTAAAAAAATCACCTGCAGTCTCGAGAGACAACACGAACATGACGCTGACCATCAAACCCCAACTGCTCGAGAACCGCACCTTTGACGAGATCGCGGTTGGCGACACAGCCTCCATCACCCGCGTTCTGAACAAGGACGACATCGACCTGTTCGCCATCCTGAGCGGCGACGTCAACCCCGCCCACCTGGACGAGGCCTACGCCGCTCAAACGCCCTTCCACAAGGTCATTGCGCACGGCATGTGGGGTGGCACGTTGATCTCTACGGTGCTGGGCACCAAACTGCCTGGACCTGGCACCATCTACCTGAGCCAGCAACTCAAATTCCAACGTCCGGTTTGCCTGGGCGACGTCATCACCGTCAATGTCACGGTGTCGGCCAAGAACCCAGACAAGAACCTGGTCACCTTGGACTGCCTGTGCACCAACCAGGCTGGCAAGGCCGTGATCACCGGCACGGCTGAAGTCATGGCCCCCACCGTCAAGGTGCGCCGTGAGTCAGCCCCCCTGCCCGATCTGCAACTGCGTCGTCATCCACACTTCCATCAACTGCTGACGCATTGCACCCACCTGGACGCCATCCCAGCAGCCATCGCATATCCATGCGATCTGAGCTCGTTGATCACGGTTCTGCAAGCCGCACAAGCCGGCTTGATCAAGCCCATCCTGGTCGGCCCGTCCGAGCTGATCAAACGTGTTGCCACGGATCACCAACTGGACCTGAGCGCCTGCCAATGGGTGGAAGCCACCACCCCGTCGGCCTCCATCGAAGCGGCCATCAAACTGGCGCGCAGCGGCGATGCTCAATTGCTTTACCAAGGCGCCATGCCTTTGGACGAAACACTGCATGCCGTGCTCAACCGCACGACCGGTCTGCGCACCGATCGCCGCATGAGCCACATGTATTTGGTGGACTCGCCCGATTACTACCAACCCTTGGTCATCACAGACGGTGCCCTGATCATTCAGCCCACACTGGAAGACAAGCGCCACATCGTTCAAAACGCGATTGACCTGGTCAACTCGCTGGGCGCACGGCCGAAGGTTGCCATCTTGTCGGCGGCCGATTCCATCAGCAGTGCCCTGCCTTCGTCCACCGATGCCACCGCCCTGTGCAAGATGGCTGAACGCGGCCAGATCCACGGTGGTGACATCGACGGCCCCCTGTCCTTTGACTCGGCCATCAGCCCCGCAGCCGCACAAGCCAAGGGCCTCAAGTCTGAAGTCGCCGGCCAGGCCAACATCCTGGTGGTGCCCAACATCGAAGTGGGCGACATGCTGGCCAAGCAATTGAGCTTCATGGCCGGGGCTGTCGTGGCTGAAATCGTCTTGGGTGGCCAAGTGCCCATCATCCTCAACAACGCAGCAGCCAGCGAACAAACCCGCGTGGCATCCGCCGCCATTGCCACGGCTTTGGCTCATGCCAAGGCTGCGGCCAACAAGTCGTAAAGAAAGTTCTCTCTCTCCATGCTTCCTGCCGCCCGCACTCCATTCAGTCGTACGTTGTTGGCGGTGGCGCTGGCTTCCTGTTTAGGCAGCGCCTGCACCACGGTATCCGTTGATGTCCCCAAAGCCCCCGACACCCCGGTCGCTTTTGATGCATCAACCGACCAGACCACGGCACAAGACGTGTCACGCTGGTGGGAAGCCATTGGAGACAGCTTTCTGACACAGTTGATCGAACAAGGTCTGCAATCGAATGCAGACGTTCGCATCGCGGTTGAACGCGTCAAAGAAGCCCGATCGACGGTCACCATGGCTGAATCAGCCCTGTTCCCGACCTTCGACCTGGTTGGTGGCGCCTCACGCAACCGCATTGAAAACAGCGCCATCGGGCCATTTGGCCCGACCGCTCCCATCGCTGCACCCATCCCACTGCCGGCACTCCCCGCTGTCACCATCCCTGGCAACACGCAATTTGCCACCTTGGCAGCTGGCGGCTTGGCTGCTACATGGGAGGTCGACATCTTCGGCTCGCGTCGCAGTGACCGCGACGCCGCCCGCCAAGCGGTGTTGGGCATGCAAGAACGCCAACATGGCGCCCAAATGGCCGTCGCGGCTGATATTGCCAGCAATTACTTTGAAGCCCGCAGCATCGAGCGCCGGCAACAGGTGCTGGAAACCAGCATCACAGTGGCCCAACGTTTGCAGCAATACGCTCAAGGCCGCTTTGATGCGGGCCAGGCCAACCGTTTTGACGTGGATCGGGCACGCGCGCAAGTCGAGACGATCCGCTCTCTCAGGGCGCCCTTGCAAAGCCTGCTGTCCAGCCGCTTGCGCCGTTTGGCCGTGCTCACAGGCCGCACACCTGAGTCTCTGACCAGGCTGCCGGCTCAGATTCCGTTCCCGGCACTGACCAGCAACCCCATTTCAACGCCGTTGCCCACCTCCTTGCCCAGCGATGTGCTGGAACGACGTCCAGACGTACGCGGCACCGCCAACATGGTGCGGGCCCAGGCTGCCAAGCTTGGCAGCGCCAAAGCTGATTTGCTACCCAAGTTTTACGTTGGCTTTTTGGCGCAAGACGGGCACATCGAGATCTCTGGCCTGCCATCGGCGGCCCCGAATTTATTGGGCCTTACCGCAGGCGTGAAACTGCCTCTGTTTGATGCTGGCCGCATTCGCGCCAACATCGCAGCCAGCGACGCCCGCCTGCAAGCTGCAGGCATCCAATACGAACAAGCGGTGTTGAGCGCGTTGGAAGACGTTGAAAACGCTTATGGCGCCCGCCGTGCGCTAGACGAGCGGGCAGACAAATTAGGTTCAGCCTGGAAGATCGCCCAAGAAGCGGCCGATCACGCAGACCATCTGTTCCAGGAAGGAACGGGCTTGCTCCAGCCTGTGCTCGAAGCCAAGCTGCAAGCCCTGCAACGCGAAGATGATCTGATTCAAACCCAGACGGCCCGCGCCCTCACAACCGTGTTGCTTTACAAGGCTGTGGGCGGTGGCTGGACGGAGCCGGCCATTGCCGCCAAGCCTTGATCAGGGAATGGTGTAGTTTTCCTGGGTCATCAAATCGACCCCACACTCCAGATCCTGCACCCATTCGATGAACTCACCCACGGCGGATCCCACCAAAGGGCGTCCGTGCTGAGGCACGATCATTTCGATATCCAATTTTTTGACCATGCGTGCCCACAGCCGCAAGATCTTGTTGGACACCATGTAACGGCGATGGAATGCCTCCATCGAAGGCAGCATGGGACCCAGGGAAGGAATCACAGTCCCACTGGGCGTATTCGGGCCGGCAAACGATGCCCCCAAGTCCCCCGAGAACAAGATCTTGCTGATCGGATCGTAGAACTGGAAATTGCCTTCTGCGTGCAAAAAGTGCGCAGGCAA
>JBDKHX010000151.1:0-4803 GCA_039797415.1 Pseudomonadota bacterium
GACCGGGCAAGGCACCCCCTACGGCGTGTTCACCCCCTACAAAAACGCCTGGCTCAAGAAGGTCGACCCGTTCTACCTGAAGGCCTACCCCATCGCCCCGCGCGCTGATCGATTGGCCACCGTGCCCGCAGATTTAGCGGGTTGGCAGGTAGGGCGCCCCGCAGTGCCTACCGAAGCCGACATCGGCTTTGAAGCCTGCACGGATCTCAAAGTGCCTTGCGGCATGGCTGGCGCGCACGCACTGCTGGACGATTTTTTGCCACGGATGGATGCCTATCAGGAGACGAGAGACTTCCCCAGTGTCAAAGGCCCCAGCTACCTGTCCACCCACCTGCGGTTTGGCACCGTGTCGATCAGACACCTGGCTAACCTGGCATGGAACAGCGCCAATCAAGGATCAAACGGCGCCCAAGTGTGGTTATCTGAGCTGATCTGGCGAGATTTTTACCACCAGATCCTGTTTCATCACCCTCGCGTGGTGGGCAGCAGTTACAAGCGCGAGTACGACAAGATCAAGTGGGCACACGGCCCAGTGGCCACTGCGCACTTCAAAGCCTGGTGCAAAGGGCAAACCGGCTACCCCCTGGTGGACGCGGCCATGCGCCAACTCAACCAGACGGGCTACATGCACAACCGACTGCGCATGGTTGTGGCCAGCTTTTTGACCAAAGATTTGGGGATTGACTGGCGACGAGGCGAAGCCTACTTTGCCGAAAAACTGTTGGACTTTGACCTGGCTGCCAACAACGGAGGCTGGCAATGGGCGGCATCCACAGGCTGCGATGCACAGCCCTACTTCCGGATATTCAACCCGATCAGCCAAAGCAAGAAGTTTGATCCAGCCGGCAAGTTCATCAGACGCTATGTGCCTGAACTGGCTGAATTATCGGATGCAGCCATTCACGCACCGTGGTTGGGTGGTTACAAGCCTGCGCACTACCCAGAGCCCATCGTGCATCACGACGAAGCCCGGGCAGAAACCTTGAAACGGTTTGAAGTGGTCAAAAAGGCGTGATCAGAACAACTCGACGTCGCCGATGTGTTCGCCTTCGACCTTGATGATGCCGTCACGGACCAAGCCTTCGTAGCACAGCACCTGGTTGCGGCCTTGGTGCTTGGCTTGGTACACGCCTTGGTCAGCGCGAGAGAACGCCTGGTTCGGCGTATCCTGGTGCTGCACTTCAGTGAAGCCCAAGCTCACGGTCACTGTCTTGACCTGAGGGAACAGGTAAGACTCGACGTTGGTACGGAATCGTTCGTAAGCCGCTTTGGCGTCTTCTTCGGTACCGCCACGCAACAGGACCACAAACTCTTCTCCGCCGAAGCGATAGAGGCGGTCGTAGTGGCGGAATGACTGACGCATGATCCGAGCAACCAGCACCAGCACTTCGTCACCAATCAAGTGACCAAAGCCGTCGTTCACGCGCTTGAAGTGGTCAATGTCCACCACGCCCAGCCAATAGCCGGTCTTGGTCGTCGCGTTGGCCCGCCGTTCAACCGTGGTTTCCGTCGAGTTGTCAGACACCACTGGCATCGACGCCTTCAGGAAGGTCGCGTCAAAAGTCTGGCGGTTGAGCAAACCGGTCAAGGTGTCGCGTTGGCTGGATTCCAGCAAGTTCTGGAAGTTGCCAAACACGCGCAACAAAGTCTGAATGGGACGCAAGGTCTCCAGAGACAAAGGTTGCTCTGAGCGCACTTCGATCACGCCTGGCAAGCCCACTTCAACCAACAGCGGCAACACCGTCACATAACGGTCGCCTTCGTTTTGCTGAGCGACAGGCAAGGCATCTTCAGACTGCTCGTCGAACTGTTCCAGAGAACGGCCTTCGAGCGCCTGTTGACGAATGGGGTAGTCAGCGAATGCTGGCAAGGACTCCAGGTCAACCCATGGAGGGTCACTGACAGTCAACTGATTGCGACGGGACAAGCCGCTGCACAACCAGTGGCGACTTTCATCCTCACGGCCAACCAGACGGTACACACCGACGCTGCTGCTGACATTGAGCAAGTCCAGCACCCCTTGAGCCAGGGTCACATCCAGTTGCTCACGATCGCGCTGGGCGGTCAGCGAGGCAAGATGAGAGATAGCCTCTTCGGCGACCTGCACGCGGCCGTCCTCAGTGCCAACAATGGGTGATGGGATCGCGACAGTCATCAGCCCTCAATGGATTGGTTGGTTGAAACAGCCTGTGCTGCAGCATAACGCGCAACCAGTGCCAAGAGCTCTTCTTCACCGTATGGCTTACCCAGATAGTGGTTCGCACCCAACTCTTCGGCGTAGTCTTTGTGCTTTTGAGCGATACGAGAGGTAATCATGATGACGGGTAGTTGAGCCAGACGGACATCACTGCGAATGTTGCGCAACAGGTCGAATCCGTCCATGCGTGGCATCTCAATGTCAGACAGCACCACAGTTGGAGACTCCTGTGCCAGTATTTCGAGCGCTTCTAGCCCATCTTTAGCAAGAACTACGCGATAACCTTCACGCGCCAGCAGACGTTGTGTGACTCTTCGCACAGTAAGTGAATCATCCACCACCAAGACCAGCGGAGGCAGGATCTCTGCAGGCTCGACCACACTGGTCGGTGTGACGTTAGCGGCATCCGCAGAAGGCTGCACCGAGAACGCTTCAGCCGTATAGGCATGAGCACGTTCGCCGTACACCGTTGCCAACGCAACCGGGTTGTAAATCAGCGATACAGCACCCGAGGCCAGCAAGGTCATCCCGGCCAAACCTGGCAAACGAGACAGTTGTGGGCCCAAGTTCTTGACGACCACTTCCTGGTTGCCCAGAACTTCGTCAACGTGCAAAGCCACACGCTGCTGCGCAGAACGAACCACCACGATCGGCAAGGTGCGGCCCTGCTCGACGCCGCGCGGGCTCAATTGCAACAGAGCGCCCAGCCAATAGAACGGCAGAACCATGTCGCCAAAGGCGTAGGTAGCTGTGCGATAAGACTGATCGACTTCAGCGGGCTTGGCACGACGCACCATTTCGATGAGGTGAGTCGGGACCGCGATGTTGACCTGGCCGCAGCGCAGCATCACCACCTTGGTCACAGCGGTGGTCAACGGCAACACCAAGGTGAAGCTGGTGCCCTTGCCAACAGATGTACCCGTTTCGATGCGACCGCCCATGGCGTTCACGTCAGATCGGACCACATCCATCCCAATGCCACGACCGGCCAACTCGGTCACCGTATCGGCCGTTGAGAAACCAGGCGTGAAGATCAATTGAGCCAACTCGGCCTCGGATGGGGTCGCGTCGGGCTGCAAGAAGCCCATCTTCAAACCCTTCTCGCGGATGCGATCGAGGTTCAAGCCGGCCCCGTCATCACGGAACTCAACGCTGACTTCGTTGCCTTCTTGACGCAGGGCCACCACGATGGTGCCCGCGGCATCCTTACCGGCTGCCAGACGTTGCTCGGGTGTTTCGATACCGTGGGTGACGCAGTTACGCAGCAAATGCTCAAACGAGCCCGTCATACGTTCCAGCACCCCCCGGTCGACTTCAGTCGAACCACCAACGATGTCCAGACGAACTTGTTTGCCCGTTTCCTTGGCCGCCTGACGCACCACACGGTACAGACGATCGGACAAGCCGTCGAATTCCACCATGCGGGTACGCAACAGGTCGTCTTGCAGGTCACGCGTCAAACGCGCTTGTGCGGCGATCTGGTCTTCTGCGGTTTCCAGCGAGCGCAGCAAAGTCCGTTGCACGGTGTGCACGTCGTTGACCGACTCGGCCATCATCCGGGTCAATTCCTGGAAGCGGGTGTAGCGGTCAAATTCCAGCGGATCGAATTCCTGGCTGGCAGCGCGAGCGGCTTCCATCCGGGTGCTCAACTGTGTTTCAGCTTGGAACTCAATGTCACGCAACTGCAGACGCAGACGATCCAAGTTTTCTGTCAAGTCATTGAGCGAGCCACGAATGTTGCCCACTTGGGACGCCAGACGCGTGCGCGTGATACTGACTTCGCCAGCGTGATTCACCAGACGGTCCAACAGTTGGGGACGCACACGCACCGCAGCCTGGTTGTTTTGCTGACTGTCGCGAACCTGGCGCACCACGGCGCCGGTGCTGATCTGCGGCAGGGTCACCCAATTGATGACCTTGCCCTTGGCTGGCTCAGCCATTGCGGGCATGGCATCGGCAGACTCCGGCACAGCCACGTCACCCACAGACACAGGCTCAATGGCCTGCTCGGCTTCTGGGGCGACGAGCTCAACAGACTCAACCGGCTCTGGCAAGACGGCCTCTTGCAGTTCATGCACGGCCAAAGGCTCTTGAGCTGGCTCCAGAGGCTTGTTGACTTGCTCTTCGTAAGATTGAGCATCGCGGCGACGCAATGCTTCAAACACTTCGACCAAAGCGTCAACGCGCGCTTCCAGAGGCTCCACATCACCACGTTCAATGGTGCTGTTGGACAGCATACGCTCGATGCTGGACTCCAAGCGGTGGGCCATTTCGCCCAAGCGCATGGCGCCAGCCAAACGCGCGCCGCCCTTGAAGGTGTGCAGTGTGCGCAGGCAAGCGGTTGCGCCAGCATGCTGATTGGGCGAACCAATCCATTGACGCATTTGCGCAGCCAACTCAGGCAACAGTTCTTGCGCTTCTTCTTCGAAGATTGGGAACAGGTCGACGTCAACGTTGTCTTCGGCGTCGATGTCGTCGTCATTCACCCAACGCAGGTCCATGCCGCCGCCCACCGTGGCAACACGGGTGGCTTCAGATACGGCAGGCAAGGGAGCCAGTTCTTTGAACTCGGGCAGACCCAAAGGTGCAGGCTGGGTGATGTGCTC
>JBDKHX010000152.1:0-4793 GCA_039797415.1 Pseudomonadota bacterium
ATGCCCAGCAAGCCATACAAGTCCCAACCCACCTTGCGGCGGCGGTCAATGTAGGGCGACACCCATTCCTTGGGGTAGTAGTCGTACTCCTCACCATGCTGCTTCCACAGCAGTGGGTCGCTGTTGATGGCGGCGATCTTGTCGACCAATCCCAGACTACTGGCTCCGGTCAACACATGCACCTTCCAAGGCTGTGTGTTGGTGCCTGACGGCGCGCGCGACGCCACACGCAAGATGTCCTCAACAACAGACTGAGGCACAGCGGTTGGCAAGAACCGGCGAATGGATCGACGCGACGTGATCGCCCGATCCACCGCGGCAGTGCTCTCAGCTGTGATGTGATCAGGTTCGCGAGGAATGGATGCAGGATGAGTCATGGCCATCAATATCAATTAGTTGCGTGTACTTGCAAAAGCATCAAAGCCTTCACAAAAGCCTCTGGCAGCGGAACAGGTCGACGCGTTTCCCGGTCGACATACACATGAACAAAGTGGCCACAAGCCGCCGATAGCGGCTCACCAGCCTCAAACAAACCAATTTCGTAACGCACACTGCTTTTGCCAATGTGCGCAACCCGTATCCCCGCCTCCACCGGCTTGGGGAATGACAAGGGCGCAAAGTAATTGCAATGCGTCTCGATCACCAGCCCGATCACTTGGCCTGCATGGATGTCCAGCGCCCCGACATCAATCAGGTAAGTGTTCACTGCCGTATCAAAGTAACTGTAGTAAGTCACGTTGTTCACGTGCCCATACATGTCGTTGTCCATCCACCGGGTGGTGATGGTGCTGAAATGGGCAAAAGCCGCCCGTTCTTGCGCTTGAGGTCGGGTCATGGATTCATTATTCACGAGGCCACATCCATTTTGACAACGCAGGACGTCAGTTCTGCCGTGAATACAACGCGCCCATGGCAAACCCTGAATCTCACGTCAGGCTGCATTAGATTGCGCACCGCATACCCTGCAGGGTATATTGACCCATAGAAAAGACGAGGCTACATTACTGACTCACGAGTCAGTTACTGTTTTTAGACTTTCACATTGTGACAGCCGACATCCTCCCCGCCCCCTCCGCATGCCCGTTGACACGGCTGGCCAGACGCCGCCGCAAGGTCGCGCGCCCGCAGGAATTGCTGGATGCCGCACTGACCCTGTTCATTGAGAAGGGATTGGCTGGCGCCCGAGCCGATGACGTCGCCAAGCTGGCTGGCGTGTCCAAAGGCACCTTGTACCTGTACTACCCCAGCAAAGACGAACTGTTCAAAGCCGTCGTGCGCGCCCACCTGACGCAAGTCATCGTGGAAGGGGGGGATCTGGTTGACCAATATGAGGGCTCGTCATCCGAGTTGCTGCAAGCCCTGGCCCAGACCTGGTGGTCTCGCGTTGGCCAATCCAAGGCGGCAGGCATCATCAAGTTGATCGTTGCCGAAGCAGCCAACTTCCCAGATCTGGCCCAGTTTTACATGGACGAAGTGGTTGAACCCTGCCATCGTCTCCTGGGACGTGCCGTGCAGCGGGGCATCGACCGGGGTGAATTTCGCCCCATGGACGTGTCCTCGGTCGTCATGGCCCTGGTCGCGCCCGTTCAGTTTTTGGTCCTGTATCAACAATGCGCCAATGCCTGCGCCACCAACACCATCCCGTTGGACCCAGACACCTTCATCCGAACCCAGATCGAGCTGCTCTTACGAGGCCTTGAAACACGCCAAACCACCGCGCCCTCGTGACCTGGCTCAACGCTTTCTGAACACCAGCACCAAAACAACACCGCAGCGAGCCGCACAAAGCCTCTGACCTCCATAAAATCTCGGTTTTGCGTTTGCACTCACGTTTGCACCCAAGGATCACAGCATGAACATCGAACAAGCCCGCTTCAACATGATCGAACAGCAGATCCGTCCCTGGGATGTACTCGATACATCCGTGTTGTCGCTGCTGTCGGCCGTTCGTCGTGAAGACTTCGTGCCCGAAGCACACCGCAGCCTGGCCTTCATGGATCTGGAAATTCCCCTGGCCAACGGTGGCGCCCTGCTGGCACCCCGCGTTGAAGCCCGCCTGGTTCAAGACCTGAACCTGAGCAAGCACGATGCCGTGTTGCAAATCGGCGTGGGCACCGGCTACATCACGGCCCTGCTGGCTCACAAAGCGCAACGCGTTGTTGCGCTGGACAGCCGCGACGACCTGGTTGCCGCTGCACGCCAAAACCTGCGCCAAGCCGGCATCGCCAATGCAGACGTACAACAAGGCAATGGCGTAGAGGGCCTGCGCGGCCAAGCGCCATTTGACGCCATCTTGTTGGCTGGCTCGGTGCAAACCGTGCCACAGGCCCTGCTGGACCAACTGAAGATCGGCGGACGCCTGCTGGCCATTGTTGGCAACGAACCCGTCATGCAAGCCACGCTGATCACCCGCACAGGCGACAAACAATTCGAACACCAGGAACTGTTTGACACCGTTGCAGCCCGCCTGCCCGGCTTCACCAACGCCAACT
This sequence comes from Pseudomonadota bacterium, assembly GCA_039797415.1. GTDB lineage: Bacteria > Pseudomonadota > Gammaproteobacteria > Burkholderiales > Burkholderiaceae_C > Aquabacterium. The sequence continues at coordinate 2,493 of JBDKHX010000152.1, forward strand.
CATTCACCTTCTGATCCCTCACAGATCGAGATCGGCCCCAAGGACACCTCATGCTCAATTGGCAAGACAACATCGCCCCTCAACTCACCCAGTCTCCTCAGACAGGTTTTGCTCGCCACATCCTGGCAGCAGTGGCTTGTGGCGCGCTGATGGCGGGTGTCCCAGCGGCCCAGGCAGAAGGCTTGGTCGAGCTCTATCAAGCAGCCAAATCCTACGATGCAACCTACCTGGCGGCCAAAGCGCAGGCAGAGGCCACCGGCTACAAACCTGCGCAAGCGCGCTCAACCTGGATGCCTCAAGTCGGCTTGCAAGGCAGCATCACCCGCAGTGAGGTCGACTCGTCCGTCAGCGACATGTTTGACAGCAGTGGCACCACACGCAAAGTGGGCGTGCAAGCCAAGCAGGCGCTGTTCAACAAGTCCAACTGGGACACCATCAGCCAGGCAGAACAAGCTGTCATCGCCGCTGAGGCCGATGTCAAAATGGCCGAAGACGATCTGGCTGTGCGTCTGACCCAGGCCTACTTTGACGTTTTGTCAGCGCAAGACATGCTGACCACGACGCAAGCCAACAAAAAGGCCTTGGCTGAACAATTGGCCGCCGCCAAACGCAGCTTTGAAGTCGGCAACGCCACCATCACCGATACCCGCGAAGCACAAGCTCGCCACGACTTGGCATCGGCCCAAGAAATTGCGGCCACAAACGACTTGCGCGTCAAACACATTGCACTGGACCAACTCGTGGGTCGCAGCAATGTGCAACCCAATCCTTTGCTCACCCCCGTCAACTTGTCCCAACTCAGTCCAGGCCAAGTTGACGACTGGGTCAAACAGTCCGAACAAGCTCCGATCGTCCGCAAAGCGACGGTCGGGCTGGAAGTGGCCAAATTGGAGACCAGTAAGGCCCGTGACGGACACCTGCCAACACTGGACCTCACCGCCGCCATTGGCCGCACCGCCACATCAGGCTTCCGTGCTGAGTCACAAGCCGCCATGGGCGTCGGCACCAACAAAGCCGTCGGACTTGAATTGAATGTGCCCCTGTTTGCAGGCTTTGCCATTCAAAACCGCGTCAAAGAAACCCTGGTGCTCGAACAGAAGGCTGAAAGTGATCTGAACAACGCCAAGCGCAGCATCGCCTTGGGCACACGTCAGGCCTTCTTTGGCGTGCAATCTGGTTTGGCCCAAGTCCAAGCCTACGAAGCCGCAGAATCCTCTGCCAAACTGGCTCTGGAAGCGACCCAATTGGGTTATCGCGTGGGTGTGCGCATCAACAAGGATGTGCTGGATGCCCAAACGCAGTTGGCAGCGACCCAGAAAGACCTCTACAAGGCCCGCTATGACGTGATCATGGCCACGGTCAAGCTGCGCCAAGCCAGCGGCACCCTCAAGCCTGAGGACCTGGGGGATCTGAACAAGCTCCTGGCCCCGGCAGCAGCCAAATAAAAGGCCCAGCTCAAATGCACAAACCCCGCTTCGGCGGGGTTTTGTTTTGGGGCATACGCAGGCCCGCTGGTGCACGCCCCTGTTGGGCAAACACCATGAAAAAAGCCGCTAGGAATTCCTAGCGGCTTTTTTGGTATCAAGTGGTGCCGGCTGTCGGATTCGAACTGACGACCTACCGCTTACAAGGCGGTTGCTCTACCAACTGAGCTAAGCCGGCGACCTGAAGCACGCATTCTACACTGAAAATTTACTTAATGCGACGAAGTGCTGGTCGACCGTTGTTTGGAGGCGGCACTTCTGGGGGAGGATCCTCCCCTTCGCCCTTCACAACAGGCTCATCCAATTGGTCCGCTTGGGGCTCGTCCTTGGATGAATCTGCCGTTGTTTTTGCGCCACGAGCCAAACGCAAGCCCGATGTACGTGACTCCGCCGCAGGGGGATTAGCACTACGCAAGCTGGTGACCTGCGCAGACGACACATCACCCAAAGAGGCTGGCGCCGTTTCGTCAGACACTGGCGCCATCGACGGCACAGGGAAAGCCATGCCCTGCCCGTTTTCACGGGCATAGATGGCAATCACGTGATCGACAGGCACAGAAATTTCGCGTGCGACACCGCCGAAACGCGCCTTGAACTGAACAAAATCATTGCCCAACTGCAGCTGGCTTGTGGCCTCAAAACTGACGTTGAGCACGATCTCATTGTTCTTGACGTATTCCTGCGGCACCTGGACGGAACGATCCACGTACACCGCCAGATAGGGCGTGAACCCATTGTCGGTACACCAATCGTGCAACGCACGAATCAGGTACGGGCGAGTTGAACTGCCTTGGCTGTCTTGGTCGGTGGACATGGT
>JBDKHX010000153.1:0-5521 GCA_039797415.1 Pseudomonadota bacterium
ATTGCCACATCGCCTTGTACTGCGCCTCGCTTTGGCTGAGCGTGGCATTGATCGCCCATTGTTGATCGATGGCCTGGTTAATCAAGGTTTCCAGTGAGTCTTGCAGTGCTGCAGCATTTTGGGGCCCGGCGGCGTCCAGCAAAACAAGCCATTGCGCGTGTTCGTCGTCTGCCATCAATGCATCAGCCACGTGCGCTTGATGGGGGGTGTGCTGCTTGGCCAGCATGAATGCATCGCGGTGGATGATTTCCAGCCCGGTTAAGCCGGCATCAAGGTGTTGTCTGGCCAATGTCAGCAGCGAGACGGCTGCGCGCAAATCAGGACAGGTGATCAACGCAGCTTGTTGACTGGCTGGACGAGGATAGAGCCGCAAGGTGGCTGCTGTCAGGATGCCCAGGGTGCCTTCTGATCCAATCAGGAGGTCTTTGATGGCATAGCCAGTGTTGTCCTTGCGCAAGGATTGGAGGCCGGCGTAGACGTCACCTGCGGCAGTGACGGCTTCGACGCCCAGGCACAAGTCTCTGGCTGTACCAAAGCGAAGGACTTGGGTGCCGCCTGCATTGGTAGCCAGGTTGCCACCAATGGTGCAGGAGCCTTCTGAGGCCAGACTCAAGGGGAAAAGCAGGCCAGCTTGTTTTGCGGCAGTCTGCACTTCCTGAAGGGTGCATCCGGCTTGAACCGTGATGGACATGTTGCCAACATCGATGGCCAGCACCTGGTTCATCTTGCTCAGGTTCACGATCAGTTGGCACCCACTGTGGTCAGGCACAGAGCCACCGACCAAGCTGGTGTTGCCCCCTTGGGGCACGATGGGGACGTGCCATTGAGCGCAAAGTTTGACCAAGGCTTGCACCTGCTCCCTTGATCGGGGAAAGGCAATGGCCAAGGCTTGACCTTGGTAGCGCTTGCGCCAATCTTGCTCGTAAGGCAGGCGATCCGTTGCGCTGGAGGATTCATCCAGCACACGTACATCGGGCAGCGCCAGTTTCAGCGCTGCACGAAAGTCGGATGGGCTGCCTGGCGTGCTCACGGTGCCTGGTCTTTCGAATTTTTTGCTTTTTTGGGCAGAACGCGAAGGCGCAGTCGAACATACATGGCGCAGGCTGCAAACAGCGTCACGCTCAAGGCTGTTTCTGCAATGGCCAGTTGTTGCGACAGTCCGTGGTCACCTGTTGCTCGTACAACCCCTTCAGTGAAATACAGCCAGACCAGCAGAGACAGCCAGCGGTAGGTGTAGAGCTTGTGTTTGAGCAGCCCCGTCAAGGCAAAGCTCAAGGGCAGCACTTTGATGGCCAAGGCGCCGGAGCCTCCTGGCAAGGGGGCCAATTTGAGCTCCCACAGCAGGCCCAAAATGATCAGCGCCACCACAGATGCGAAGCTGATCCACCGCAGTTGTTCGATGAGGCGCAAACGCTCGGGTGGATGTTGGCCAATGATGGCGTCGGCGGGTGCAGGTGTGTCTGGCATGAATGAGGTGTCTCGGATCTACGGCAAGGGCGGAACTTTAGCCGCTCTGGCTGGCATCATAGCCAGATGATTTCGAAATGGACTTATTGGCAGGCATCCCGGCAGCGGTGGGCGAGTTTGATCGCGACCTTGCAGCAGTGGCCCTGGGTGCAGACCTACCATACCTTGCGGCAGCGGTTTCGTGAGGATCGGCTGGGGCTGACGGCTGGCAGTCTGACTTTCACCACCACCATTGCCATGGTGCCATTGGCGACGGTGATGTTGGCCTTGTTCAGTGCATTTCCTGTGTTTTCCAAGCTGCGCAAGGCGGTTGAGCAGGAGTTCATCACTGCTTGGGTGCCCGATGCGATTGCCAAGCAGGTGCTGCTGTCGATGGGCAAATTCACCGGTAAGGCCAGCCAGTTAGGCGGTTTGGGGATGGTGGCGCTGGGTATCACCGCCATGGCGTTGATGCTGACGATTGACCACACCCTCAACGGGATTTGGCGCGTTCGCCGGGTACGCCCGATTGCTCAACGGGTGTTGGTCTATTGGGCGGCATTGACCTTGGGCCCCTTGATGTTGGGCGCCAGTTTGTCGGTGACGTCGTATCTGCTGTCTGCGTCGCGTGGCTGGGTGGGGGCTTTACCGGGCGGGGTCGGGTTCTTTTTGAGCTTGATTGTGTTCTGTATGCAAACCGCCGGGTTTGCTGCGCTGTACAAATATGTGCCCAACACCTATGTGCGCTGGGAGCACGCTTGGGCTGGGGCCATTTTTGCCTCAGGTGGATTGGAGTTGGCGCAAAAGGTGCTGGCGCTTTACCTGACCAAGGTGCCCGTGTACGCGACCATTTATGGCGCGTTTGCAGCGGTCCCGATTTTCCTGGTCTGGATTTATGTCAGTTGGCTGATCTTGTTGATGGGCGCCGTGGTGGCGGCCTACACACCCAGTTTGCTGTCGCAGGTCAAGCGGTGGCCTGACACGCCGGGGCAGCGGTTTCAGTTGTCGCTGGCGATTTTGAAGGCACTGGTGGCGCAGCAGCACCAACCAGCGAAGGGCCTGAGTGCTGAACGCCTGGCAGCGGCTTTGAAAACGGATCCGCTGCAGATCGAGCCCATGCTGGAATTGTTGATGGAGCTCGATTGGGTGGGGTTGCTGGACGAGCCCGAATCGGACGATGGGGGGCGCTATGTGCTGCTGTGTGATCCGGATCAGACCCTGGCGGCCCCCTTGGTTGGTCGTGTCTTGCTGCAGCCTGACGGCTTCACCATGGGATTTTGGTCTGCTGCGCGGTTGGACGATTTGACTTTGCAGCAAGCCTTGGGTTGATCAAGGTGTTGGCCTCAGGGACAACCCTTTCGAAATAGGTGCCATTTAACAAAGTTGCGGGATTTGTTGCCGTGTCGGTGCCGTTTTTTGCAGTTTTTCACCTGCTAGTCCTATTGGCTGGTGCCGCTCAATGAGGCAATATGCACCTGGGACGACAACGCACCATCTGTACAACTGATCGAGGAGACAGACCATGAAAGTCAGCGATATCCTGCGAGTCAAAGGCAGCACCCTGTTTACCGTATCGCCAGAGCAATCTCTGGCTGAGGCCGCTCAAACCATGGCCGAGCATGACATCGGTTCGCTGGTGGTCATGTCGGGTGGCGAGTTGGTCGGCATGTTGACCTTCCGTGAAGTGATCAAGGCTGTGGTCAAGGCCGGTGGCGTGGTTGGCGGTGAAGTGCGCAGCGTGATGGACGCCAGCCCGATGGTCAGTTCTCCTGACACAGAAATCGACGAAGTACGCCGCATGATGCTGAATCACCATGCGCGCTACATGCCGGTGATGGCACAAAAAACCCTGATGGGTGTGATTTCTTTCTATGACGTGGCCAAGGCTGTGGTTGATAGCCAGGACTTTGAAAACCGCATGCTCAAGGCCTATATCCGCGACTGGCCGGTTGAAGAAGAGTCCGCCAGGGATAACCGGGTGACGCTTTAAACGGCGCGTGAACGCCTGAACTCAGACAACGCCCGGCCTGACCGGGCGTTTTCACGAGACAATAGCGGTTTCGCGTTTCGATTGGTGGGTGGGCGCTATGTCTGGCAGCTCTTTTGGTCTTCTGTTTTCTGTTACCAACTTTGGTGAGTCGCATGGCCCAGCCATTGGCTGTGTGATCGATGGCTGCCCTCCAGGCATGACTTTGTCTGAAGCCGATATCCAGCCTGATCTGGATCGCCGTCGCCCAGGCACCTCGCGCCATGTGACCCAGCGCAATGAGCCCGATGCGGTTGAAATCCTCAGCGGTGTCTACCAAGGCAAGACCACCGGGACCCCTATTGCGCTGTTGATTCGCAATACCGACCAGCGCAGCAAGGACTACGGCAACATCGTTGAGACCTTCCGCCCAGGGCATGCCGACTACACCTACTGGCACAAGTACGGCATTCGTGATCCCCGCGGTGGTGGCCGCTCGTCGGCTCGACTGACGGCCCCCATGGTGGCGGCTGGTGCGGTGGCCAAGAAGTGGCTGAAGGAGCACCATGGCATTGAAATCCGTGGTTGCATGACCCAACTGGGGACAATGGAAATCGGCTTCGAGGGTTGGGAACATGTGCCCAACAACCCATTCTTTGCCCCCAACGTGAGCCAGATTCCAGCTTTGGAGGCTTACATGGATGAGCTGCGCAAGGCTGGTGATTCATGCGGCGCGCGTCTGTCCGTCGAGGCCAGCGGTTTGCCTGTTGGCTGGGGCCAGCCCTTGTTTGACAAGCTGGACGCCGACATTGCCTACGCGATGATGGGCATCAATGCGGTCAAGGGCGTAGAGATCGGTGCCGGCTTTGGCTGTGTGACGCAACGCGGTAGTGAGCACGGAGACGAATTGACGCCCGAGGGCTTTGGCTCCAACCACTCAGGCGGCGTCTTGGGCGGCATGTCGACCGGGCAGGATCTGCGGGTCTCGATGGCGATCAAGCCAACCAGCTCGATCCGTGTGCCACGTCAGTCGATCGACTTGACGGGCCAACCCGCTACTGTCGAAACTTTTGGTCGTCATGACCCTTGCGTGGGCATCCGCGCCACGCCGATCGCCGAAGCCATGCTGGCCTTGGTCCTGATCGACCATGCCTTGCAGCACCGTGCTCAGTGTGGTGATGTGCAGGTGCCAACGCCAGCCATTCCCGCGCATCGCTGATCGGCAGGGGCTGATCCAGCTCAGCCTGATCTGATAAGCAAAAGGGCCTCAGTGTGAACTGACCCCCAGAAGTTGGACGGTTAGAGGCTAGTGCCCCAAGGCCTGAGTTCGGTACTGTACCGGGCTCAGGCCTTTTAGTTTGGCCTTGATGCGCGCAGTTCGTCGATGCTGGTGAACTTGTTGAGGTAGAAGAACTCGGACTTCAGAGTTCCGAAGAAGCTCTCCATCGCAGCGTTGTCCAGGCAGTTCCCCTTGCGAGACATGCTCTGCGTCAGCCCACGACTGGCGAGCTGCTTGCGGTAGGCGGCCATCTGGTATTGCCAGCCCTGATCGGAGTGCAGCAGCGGGGCCTTGTCTTGACCTTTGAGCTTGGCCAGCGCCTTCTTGAGCATGTTCCCCACGAGTAGGTACAGGGGCCGCTCCTGCATTTCGTAGGCAATGATTTCCCCGTTATACAAGTCCATGACTGGCGACAGGTAGAGCTTCTTGCCACGGACATTGAACTCGGTCACATCGGTCACCCACTTCTCGTTCGGTCTCTGCGCCTCGAACTGCCGATCCAGCAAATTGGGCGCAGAGGCGTACTCGCCCCTGTACGAGCGGTACTTCTTGGGGCGAACCAGCGACTTCAGGCCCAGTTCATCCATCAGCCGTTTCACCTTTTTGTGGTTCACCACCTGCCCCGCTTGGTGGAGCGCGTCTGTGATGCGCCGGTAGCCATAACGGCCCTTGTGGCGCTTGTAGATGGCTTGGATGCTGGCTTTTAGGTTCGCGTACTTGTCGCACACCCTCAAGACCTTGACCTGGTAGTAGAACGTACTGCGCGACAACCCCGCCACTTTCAGCAACGTAGCCAACGCGTGCTCTGGCCTCAGCTCGAGGACGGCTTG
>JBDKHX010000154.1:0-4754 GCA_039797415.1 Pseudomonadota bacterium
CATTCGGGCTCAAACGGGGTCACGTTGACGATGATGCCGCAGCGCGCATAAGTGCTCTTGCCCAAGCAAATGGTCAGCACATTGCGCGGGATGCGGAAGTATTCGACCGTGCGGGCCAGCGCAAAGCTGTTGGGAGGAATGATGCAAACATCACTGTGGATATCGACAAAGCTTTTTTCGTCGAAGTTCTTGGGGTCTACCACCGTGGAGTGGATGTTGGTGAAGACCTTGAATTCCGGCGCGCAACGGATGTCATAGCCATAGCTGCTGGTGCCGTAGCTGACGATTTTCTGGCCGTCGGCAGATTGGCGAATCTGGCCAGGCTCAAAGGGTTCGATCATGCCGTGCTCTTCGGCCATACGGCGGATCCAGCGATCAGACTTGATGCTCATGTAATCTCCTGTGGACTGTCGCGATTGTCCTCGATCACAGAGCCATTCTGCAGGCGAGCGTTCATGTGTTTTGCGCTGGCTCAGCATTCACCACATAGGGGATGCACCAAATCCACGCGCACTGAGTTGGCATGGTTCTCGCTTATCCATCGGCGTACATCACGACCTGCCCCAAACAGGGTGGGCGAACAACGCTGAGGTTCACATGTCTGATTTCAAAATCTTCCTGAAGGCGGGGCACGCGCCGACTTTGCTTGCCTCTTTCCTCTATTTCGCTTTTTCGTGTTGTATTTGGGTCATTAATGGCGCAATGGCGCCATTCATTACTGAGGACCTCAATTTAACGGCCGCCCAAAAGGGTTTGATGCTCTCCATTCCGATCTTTGCTGGTGCATTTATGCGCTTTCCCCTCGGACTTCTGGCGCAGTATTTTGGCCGCAAGACCGCCACTCTGATAGAGATGGGTCTGATCGCCGTTGCGATGCTTTACGGCTATTTTTATGTCAATACGTTTGATAACTTGTTGGCGATGGGCGCCCTTCTCGGAATTGCCGGAGCGAGCTTCGGCGTCGCCCTATCCCTGGGATCCGGCTGGTTCCCTCCCAAATACAAGGGATTAGCGATGGGCCTGGTGGGAGCCGGCAATATCGGAACGGCTGTATCAGTACTGATAGCCCCCCCATTAGCTCAAGCATTCGGCTGGCAAACAGTCTACGGATTTGCCGCTATTGCTATTTGCCTACCTATGGTGGTGATGATTTTTTTCGCAAAAGAGCCTCCAGATAGAGATGCTCACGCCACCTTTCGCGAACACATCGCGTGCTTGCTTGAAAAGGATGGCTGGGCATTCAGTATCATCTATGGCGTGACCTTCGGTGGATTCATTGGTTTGACGTCGTTCTTGCCCAGCTACTATTACGAGCAATTTCATGTCAGCAAGGTTCAGGCCGGTCAATTGACCATGTTGGCCGCGTTCATGGCAGCAGCTTTGCGCATTTTTGGAGGTTGGATTTCTGACCGTTGGGGCGGTGTAAACACGCTGACAGTTGTGATCGTCACAGCAGCAGTTTCTCTGGTGTTGTGCGGCCTGGCCGAGCAATCCCTTGTAATGACAACTCTGTTATTGATGTTGTGTTTTGCGGCCCTAGGGGCAGGCAACGGCGCTCTGTTTCAACTAGTGCCGTTGCGCTGGCCACTCACTACTGCAGTAGCGGGATCCATGATCGGAGAAATTGGTGCTTTAGGTGGTGGCTTGGTTCCCAACATCATGGGCTTGGCAAAACAACAAACGGGCAGCTACTTGGGAGGATTTGTAGCGATTGCGGTGCTGGCCATACTTGCTTTGATGATGATGCGCGTCATGCAAATCCGTTGGACACGGACTTGGGCAGAAAAGGGTGGCCGCGCGCGTACCGGCGGGTCTACCGCTGCAGCCTATCGTCAGGACGCAGCAAAGGCTTGATTCATCTCGTTTGACCAGGCTGAGCCGCACAAGGGCTCAGCCTTCAGCCTTGCTTTGCGCAAGGACCAGCCCCAAGGCAAAACCTTGGGGCTTTTTCACATCTTGGGCAGGAACACCAGCCAGTAGATCAACAGCAAGTTGAACAAAACCGACACGGCAAACGCGGCTCGCCACAAATCAATGGGATCGCGCCCCACTAAGGGCGTGGCCGCGATGGCAGACAACGGGCGTGATGCGCCTCGCTCCAGAGCCAGGAGCATTTCCTCTGCAGTCTCAAAGCGCTGCTTCTTCTCTTTGGCGATGGCTTTGAGAACAATGTGGTCTAGCCAGATAGGTACATCAGGCCGTAGACGAGATGGCGCAATGGGGTTCACGCGTTTGTATCGCCCCACTTGATAGGGCTCAATCTCGCCATAGGGCAAACGTCCCGTTAGCCACTGGTATAGCGTCACACCAAGGGCAAACAAATCCCCTTGCGGATCGACCCTTGACTCAACCGGATCATCCCCCCATTGCTCGGGATTCATGTAACTGGGCGTGCCAGCGTGCAAAACTCGAAGTGCCTGGGGCTCTTTGCCAGACAAAGCCACACCCAGATCCATCAGGCGCCATTGCCCATCCACACCTTTGAGCACGTTATCGGGCTTGACGTCGCGGTGGATGACACCGTATTGGTGCAAGCGACCTAAAGCGCGCACCACATCGGCCACCCCCGCCACCACATCAGCCACACTGAAGGGCTCACGACGAGCCAGCATGTCACTGAGCATGGCGCCGTCAATCCATTCAAACAAGGTATAGAAGCACGACGGGTTCACGGGCTCGTACACACGAACAAGCCCTGTGTCTCTTTGCTCGGTCACGCGTGCGCCCAACCAGGCCTCGTGGGCGAGCATGGCACGCTCCTCAGGATCACTGGCCCTGGCTTCGTGCAATGTTTTGAGCGCAAAGGTTAGATTGCGAACAGGGTCTGTGACTTTGTAGACACGATGCACACCATTTGAAAAAACACAGGACAGAACCGACAGCCCGTCGATGACATCGCCCGGCATGAGTTTGGCTGGAACGGGCAATTGGCGCCCTCGCCTGTTGGCATCGGCCAGCCTTTCTGTCGCCAACCCTTTGACACGTATCACCAGCGCTGTGGCGTTGTCTCGCCCATTGGATGCGAGTGCTTTGGCAACCAGGGCTTCACTGGCATCTTGCGCTGACCCCTTCAGGGCCAATTCCAATATGGTTTGTCGTTTGAGCGGCCCATGCACACCGTCCGTGGTGAGCACAAAGGTATCACCGGTTTGCAACTCACCCTCGGTGTAGTCCACACGCAAACCATCATCCAGCCCCACAGCACGGGTCAGCCCATTTTGAAACGCAAGCGTCCCCATGGTGTGGTCTTGCGTCAACTGGACCAGATCGGCGCCGCGCAGTAAATATGCTCGACTGTCACCAACATGAGCCAGGGTGTAGCTGTGGCCCCGCAGCACGACCGACGTCAGCGTGGTCATGGCGGCCTGCCCGCCGCCTTCCTTGGCAGTTCCCGCGCGCCGACGGTTGTGATCAGCCAACCACGCGTTCTGGGCGGCGATCACGCGATCAAGGGCCACGGTGGTATCCCAGGTAGCCGGGGTGGCGTAGTAGTCCTGCAGCAATCCCATCACACTGGTTTGCGCAGCTTCTCGCCCTAACCCTCCAGCCGAAACGCCATCGGCAATGGCCGCGATGACGCCCCATGCCTCTTCATGGGGCGCGGGCTGCCCAACGCCAGCGAAATCCTCCAGATCGGTGCGTGGACCACGCTGGCTGGCATAGCCGATGTCGAGATCAAAACTCATGTTGCGCTGGGTTGTACCCGTTTGAAAGCACCGACTGGGTGCAAATTGGTGTCATGCACAGCAACGGAGCAAATTTCACGCCCGAAATTAGCGCACACCAAAACCATGCGTAAGGCAGAAGCTGGCCTTGTTTTTGCTTTTGATCCAGAACAATTATTTCTATCTCCCGTCGCTGAGGAGTGTTCGCATGAAGAAGATGAAGCTGGTTTTGATCGGCAACGGCATGGCCGGGGTACGCGCGCTGGAAGAATTGATCAAGGTCTCTCCTGATCTGTACGACATCACCGTGTTCGGCGCGGAGCCGCATCCCAATTACAACCGCATTCTGTTGTCCCCTGTTCTGGCTGGCGAACAAACTGTCGACGAGATCATTCTGAATCCTTTGGATTGGTACACAGACAACGGCATCACGCTGCACATCAACAAGAAAGTCACCCAAGTTGATCGCACACGACGCGTGGTGATCGCCGAGGATGGCACGGAGGCCGAGTATGACCGGCTGTTGATTGCAACGGGGTCCACCCCATTTGTCTTGCCCGTTCCTGGCAAAGATCTGAAGGGCGTGATTGCCTATCGGGATATTTCTGACACCAACACGATGATCGAGACGGCCAAGACGCACAAGCATGCGGTCGTCATCGGTGGTGGCTTGTTGGGTTTGGAAGCCGCCAACGGCTTGATGCTGCGTGGCATGGATGTCACCGTGGTGCACATTGCCCCGTGGCTGATGGATCGCCAACTGGACGAAGTGGCGGCCAAGCTGTTGCAGCGTTCGCTTGAACAGCGTGGTCTGAAGTTTTTGATTGGTGCACACACACAAGAACTGGTCGGCGGCGAAGATGGCCGAGTCAAATCCGTCAAGTTCAAGGGCGGGCAGGAAGTGCCTGCCGATCTGGTGGTGATGGCTGCAGGCATTCGCCCCAACACGGCCTTGGCCGAAAAGATCGGACTGCATTGCAACCGAGGCATCGTGGTGACCGACACCATGCAAACGGTGACGGATCCACGCATTTATTCTGTGGGTGAATGCGCCAGCCACCGAGGCATTGCCTACGGTTTGGTCGCGCC
>JBDKHX010000155.1:0-6566 GCA_039797415.1 Pseudomonadota bacterium
TCTCAATGGCCTCATGGGTGCAGGCACCTATGCCGCTGTCGCGGACCCCAGCACCGGCGTGGGCACCGATGCCATCAAGGTCGGCATCATTTACAAGCCAGCCATCGTCACCCCGGTGGGCACATCGATCAGCGACACGGACCCTTCACACAAACGCCCCTCTGTTGCACAAACCTTTGCAGCGGCCAACGGCGAAGTGTTCTCTGTCGTCGTCAACCACTTCAAGTCCAAAGGCTGCAGTGGCGCAAGCGGCACCGATGCGGACCAACTGGATGGGCAAGGTTGCTTCAACGCATCACGCGTTGCCGAAGCGCAGGCTGTCAGACACTTCGTCAGCGATCTGCAAACTCGCAGTGCCAACAACCGCGTGGCCTTGCTGGGCGACTTCAATGCTTACGGCATGGAAGACCCGGTTTACGAATTCACCGGCCATGGCTACGTCAACCTGGCCCAGCGCTTCTCAGCCTTTGACTACTCCTATGTGTTTGATGGCGAAGCAGGTTCACTGGACCACGCCATTGGCACCCCGGAGTTGAACGCCGTGGTCACAGGCGCCAGCGCCTGGCACATCAACGCAGATGAGCCCTCCATCATTGACTACAACCTGGAATTCAAGCAGCCAGCCTGTGGCACCTGCGGCCCTGACTACTTCACCGCCACGCCCTATCGCTCATCCGATCACGACCCCTTGTTGATCGGCTTGTCATTGGTCAAGACCCTGAGTGGCTCCACCGGCCGCGACGCCATTGCCGGCACAGCCGGTGACGACGTCATCACAGGCGGCGAACAAAGTGACACCTTGACGGGCGGCGCGGGTCGCGATGTGTTTGTCTACAACTCGACCCGAGATGGCCTGGACACCATCACCGACTTCCTGCCCGGTACAGATCGACTGGACCTGAGCACCTTGCTGAGCAGCATGGGCGCCAACGCCGCCGCGGCCTTGAGCGGCGGCTACATCCGTCTGGTCACCACGGCAGCAGGTTTGCAAGTGCAGGTGGACGCCGATGGCGCTGCTGGCACCGGTCTGCCCCGAGCCCTGGTACTGCTCAAAGGCGTGACTGCCAGCCAGATCCAGGCTAGCCGTGACCTTGGTTTGTGAGCCCCTCTTTGAATCCAGACTGGAAGTAACATGAAACTCATTCCCACCATCATCCGCACGGCCGCTTTGACCGTGATCCTGGCCTCTGCCGCCTCAGCCCAAGCCGGTTTGGTGAACGGCCGCTTCACAGCCGGGTTGACAGGCTGGCAGACCGTGGGCGACGCCTCGGTCCAAGCCCCCTTCAACACGCTGGGCTTACCCATGGAGTCTGCCCGCGCCTTGGTGCTGACCACAGCCTCCTTGTTTGACGACGATGTATCGGGCCAGAACGGTGCGTTCAACCTGTCGGGCCACAGCGCCGTCGACGTCAGCAGCGAACTCGCCCCCTTTGCGCACGCCGCGCCAGAACAGTTGGAACTGGACCCCGTTGATCACACCGCCCCGTCCATCGAAGGGTCGGCAGCTCGTCAGACCACCTTGGTGAAAACCGGTGACACGTTGAGCTTCAACTGGAACCTGTTCTCACGCGATCGGGACATGCCAGACACTGCCTGGCTGGTCATCGCTCCGGTCAGCGGCCCCAACGAAGTGATCACACTGGGTTCGTCCTTGCTGGCTAGCTCGGCCCTGCCAGACGGTGCTGATGCACTGCAGCAAACCGGTTGGCAGTCGTTCAGCTACACGTTCCAACACACGGGCCATGTCACGCTGACCTGGGCCATTGCCGACGTCAACGACTGGGGGCAAACCTCGATGCTGGCGCTCAACACGATCGAAGTCACCACACCGGTGCCTGAACCCAGCACAGCGCTACTGGCCTTGGGCGCCCTGGGTGCAACGGCTTTCATGCGCCGCAAAACACGACAAAACGGATCGGAGTAAACAGTACGGCGGCTTGCCGCCCCCGTGTATTCCCTGGATCGGGGGTCATTCCCCTGTCATAGCTGGCCCACAAAATGCATGCTGTCGGTGTGGGGTCGTGATCGACCCATCGCAGCGGGCCGTCAAACGTGTCCTGAAAGTCATGGCCGACACCCCGATCGGGGCCGTCCAGATCGTGCGAGACCGCTATCCGCGCTCGCGCGCCCATGAAGTGCTGTCCTGCATGGCCTTGCCCGCCTACGCGGCCTGACCCTCTCTGACTGCACGGCTATTTTTCGCATTGCACCATTCAATGCCCTCTTGAAAGCACGGTCGTCGCCCTGATTTATCCTGTCGTTCACGTATCTTGCGTGAAGACACTCGAAAGGACGACGATGACCGTTGCTACTGCCCTCCGCTCCCGCTTGTCTGCCGCCATTTTGGTTGGCGCCACTGCAGTTTCTTTGACCGGATGCGGGTACAACGACTTTCAGCGCCTGGACGAACAAACCAAGGCGTCCTGGTCTGAGGTGCTGAACCAATACCAGCGCCGCGCCGATTTGGTGCCCAACATCGTGGCCACCGTCAAGGGCGAAGCCAACTTTGAGCAAGAGACCCTGACCAAAGTGGTCGAGGCCCGCGCCAAAGCCACCGGCATCCAGGCCACCCCCGAGTTGGTCAACAACCCGGAAGCCTTCAATAAATTTCAGCAGGCGCAAGGCGAGCTGAGTGGTGCCCTGTCGCGCCTGCTGGTCGTGACAGAAAACTACCCCAACCTGAAAGCCAACCAAGGCTTCCAGGACCTGCGCGTACAGCTGGAAGGCACCGAAAACCGCATCACCGTGGCCCGCAACCGCTACATCCAATCGGTGCAGGACTACAACGTGTTGGCTCGCAGCTTCCCAAGCAATCTGACGGCCATGATGTTCAGCTACCAACCCAAGCAGAGCTTCACGGTGCAAAACGAAGCGCAAATTTCGACCCCACCCACCGTCGACTTCGGTAAGAAGTAATCCATGACGCGCCCCATGCGGCTGATGTGGATGGCATGGCTGGGTGTGCTGACCCTGATGTGCCCTGCATGGGTGCACGCGCAGGATCTGCAACCCATCCCGGCCCTGACCGCCCATGTGATCGACCAGACCGGCACACTGTCGGCGGAACAATCACAAACGCTGGAAGGTAAGCTGACCCAACTGGAGCAGTCCCTGGGCTCACAGGTGGTGGTGTTGCTGATCCACACCAGTCAGCCTGAAGACATCGCCGCCTATGCCCAACGCGTGGGCGACAACTGGAAGATCGGGCGCAAAGACGTGGGCGACGGCGTGATCGTATTGGTCGCCAAACAAGACCGCAAGGTGCGCATCGAGGTTGCCAAAACGCTGGAAGGCGCCATTCCCGATCTGGCAGCCAAACGCATCATCGACGGGGTGATCACCCCCGCCTTCAAAGCCGGCGATTTTGCCGGCGGACTGAACGCTGCGGTCGATCAATTGGCCTCTCGCATCAAAGGCGAAGCCCTGCCCTTGCCCGATGCCAAAGCAGACAAGCACCGATCATCCAAAGGCTTCAACTGGGAACAATTGATTGTGTTTGGCCTGGTTGCGGTGCCTCTGATCAATGGCCTGCTGGGCACCATTTTTGGCCGCAAAG
Organism: Pseudomonadota bacterium; assembly: GCA_039797415.1. Classification (GTDB taxonomy): domain Bacteria; phylum Pseudomonadota; class Gammaproteobacteria; order Burkholderiales; family Burkholderiaceae_C; genus Aquabacterium. The sequence goes on from JBDKHX010000155.1 coordinate 3,557, forward strand.
GTGGCTCGGCCATCACCGCCTTCATGGGATCAGGCCTGGTCTGGCTGATCACGGGCAGCATCTTGCTGGGCATCGTCGGCTGGTTTGTGGTCCTCATCCTGTCGCTGGCCTTTGGCAACAGCGGCCGTGGTGGTTGGGGTGGCCCACCCATGGGCGGAGGCTGGGGCGGTGGTGGCGGCTGGAGCGGTGGCTCTGGCGGCGGCGGATTTTCATCCGGGGGTGGCGGTGATTTTGGTGGCGGTGGCGCCTCAGGCAACTGGTGAGATCGACATGCACAACAAAGCACACCACACCTCACAACCTCGCACCCTCGGACGCTGGCTGCGCCACTTGAGCCTGGACGTCCGCGATGCACAGCGCCAACTGCCAGCCACAGCACGCCAACAACTGGAACAGAGCATTGCCCAATCAGAAGCGCGCCACCTGGGCGAATTGCGTGTTTGTGTCGAAGCCAGTTTGAGCCCCAGCCAACTGTGGGCCGGCGTCACCCCAAGGCAACGCGCCATCGAGCTGTTCGGGCAATTGGGCGTGTGGGACACCGAGCACAACAACGGCGTGCTGATTTATCTGCTGCTGGCCGACCGCCGCATCGAAGTGTTGGCCGACCGTGGCCTGATGCAAAAACTGGACGACGCAGACCACTGGGAAAAACTGGTGGGACAACTGACCCTGCAACTGGCGCACAACAACATGCAGCAAGGGCTACAGGTCGCCATTGAACAAATTGGCGCACTGCTGCACAAGCACTACCCCTTGGTCAAGGGACAGCTCAATGGCAACGAGTTGCCTGACAGCATTGTGCTGATCTGAACGCTAGACTTGCGGGCCATGAAAGTCGCCGACATCCCCGCATTCTTTGCCACATTGCACGCGGCCAACCCCAACCCTGAAACAGAGTTGGCATACAGCACGCCGTTTGAACTGCTGACTGCCGTGCTGCTGTCCGCGCAAGCCACGGATGTGGGCGTCAACAAAGCCACGCGCAAGCTGTTCCCAGTTGCCAACACACCTCAACAGATTCTGGATCTGGGCCTGGAAGGCTTGTGCGACTACATCAAGACCATCGGGCTGTACAAAAGCAAGGCCAAACACCTGCTGGAAACCTGCCGCATGCTGATCGACCTGCATGGCGGCGAAGTACCGCGCACCCGCGAAGCCTTGGAAGCCCTGCCCGGCGTGGGCCGTAAAACAGCCAATGTGGTGCTGAATGTGGCTTTTGGCGAGCCCACCTGTGCGGTGGACACCCACATCTTCAGAATGGGAAATCGAACGGGGTTGGCCCCGGGCAAGACACCGTTAGAAGTGGAGATGAAGCTGCTCAAGCGCATCCCCACTGAGTACAAACTGCATGCCCACCATTGGCTGATCTTGCACGGCCGCTACATCTGCCAGGCCCGCAAGCCACGCTGCTGGGAATGCAGCGTGGCCACTTACTGCAAGTTCAAGCCCAAAACCACTCAAACGGTTTGACGACGGCGCAGCGCGCCCACCATGATCAAGCCCACCAAGGCCATGCCAATGGCTTCAGGCTCAGGCACGGCTGCGGCCATGGCTTGACCGACGGCAGCATGCACACCAGCTGTTGGGTGGACACCATCCCACAGCATGTACTGATCGGGGTTGTTGCACACCGTGCCCGCGCCCAAGTAGTTACCCGTCCAGCAAGACTCCGTAACGTTGCCGCCCGCAGCAGCCAAGTTGGCGCGATAGGTGGTCAACACCGAGTTGGTGTCAAAAATTCGAATATTGGCACCGGACAACTTGCCTTCCAGCGTGTTCATGGCCGTTGTCAAACCGTTGTTAAAACCAACGGACAAAGCATGCGCACCGGCCTGATAGGCGCCACCATTCTTGATCGCCTCAGCGGTATAGGCCAAGTCTGGCAACAATGGGATGAAAAACTCGCGTGCACCAGCACCGTAAAGCTGAAGCACCTCACCAGTCAGGTTGGTGATGGCTGTGACGGCTGTCTCATAGGTGGGCGACGAAAAGAAGTCATTGCCACCACCCCACACCACATACAAGGCACTGGCATCCGCCGTTTTACCAGCAGCCGACAAGCCCGCTGTGAAGCTATTGACCTGGCCTTTGATGCCCGTCGATGCGATGGCATTCAGTGGCGTGATGCGGCTGGTCAAACCGGTTGTCGCACCGCCATAGGCGTAATCCACCAAGGTCAGGCCCAAGCTGGCAGCCATCACTTCAACAGCCACGGGGCCATTGCTGAAACGACCATTGAAATAAGGCGAAGCGGGCAAGGTCACGCCAAAGCTGCTTTGCATCAGCGCATTGGCATTGCCGTTGTCAGACAAGCTGTCGCCAAACACCACCAATTGGCTGTACGCATGGGCCGACACCGAAACGGACATCGACACCACAGCCGCCGCGGCCAACACGGCCAAACGCATCACAGGAATGGAAAAGGACAAGGCCATCAGGAACCCCCAATTTTCTGCTTATGAAAACCGGGAACCATATCACCGCCCAACCCCATACACGGCACGCAAACACCCCCATCAAGAGGGATACGGATCACGTATGACGCAGGCCATCCTGCACCGTGGGATAACGCAAGGCCACGCGCAAATCGGTGGTCAGCCGGTCATTGATCAGGCGACGAGACTCTGACCAAAACGACAACTGCATCACCGTCAAGGTTTGCTTGGCCTCGGCCATGGTCATGCGCGGTGGACGCGGCAAGCCATAGTGATCTGCCACCCAATCAAAGTAGTCGCCCATGCGCATTTCGGTGTAGTCACTGGCATGCACGACACGGCCGGGTTTGCCCCGCCACAGTGCGGCCACACTGATGCGAGCCAGGTCATCGGCGTGAATGTGGTTGGTGTAGACATCGTCTTCCGCCACCAGCACAGGCGAGCCTTTGGCCACGCGGTCCCGAGGGTGTCCACCTTCGCGATCCGGAGCGTAAATGCCCGGGATGCGCAAGATGCTGGTGCGTGTGCCCGAGTTGGCCATGTGCTGGCGCCCAAACCAGCGCACACGGGCCTCG
>JBDKHX010000156.1:0-4737 GCA_039797415.1 Pseudomonadota bacterium
CCCGCATTGTCCAGCGACACCGCGCTGGCATTGGGCGGCACCGCGGTGGGTTGGGCGAGCCAACGCAAGCCCCAGAACGCCAAGCTAGCGGCGACGGCGGCCCAAATGATGAGTGCAAGGATTCGTGATGCCATGGTGAGCCCATTATGATGGGAGAACACAAGGGCTGAGGGGCGAAACAGCTAGGGGGACCCCGGGTAGATCCCTCATCCGAGCGCCTTTCCAGTCGGGCATGCTTGACACCTGTTGGTCAAGGGCATCGTCTGCGGCCCTTTTGACGCATTGATACGGACCCAAAAATGAAACTGAATGTGAAACTTCCGCGTGTGGCCCGCGCCGCCATCCAGACTGCTCAGCGTGGCTTTACCTTGATTGAGTTGATGGTCGTGTTGGTCATCATTGGTCTGTTGGCTGCTTTGATCGTGCCCAATGTGCTGGATCGTGCCGATGATGCGCGCGTGACCGCTGCCAAAACGGACGTGTCCAATCTGATGCAGGCCTTGAAGCTGTACAAGCTGGACAACATGCGCTTCCCGACAGGTGAGCAGGGCTTGCAAGCCTTGGTGACCAAGCCTTCCGTGGGCCCGATCCCGCCCAACTGGAAGCCGTATCTGGAAAAGCTGCCCAATGATCCTTGGGGTCGTGCTTATCAGTACGCCAATCCTGGGATCAAGAGTGCCGTCGATGTTTTCAGCTTTGGTGCTGATGGCCAAAGCGGTGGTGAAGGACGGGATGCCGACATCGGTTCCTGGCAATAAACATCAACGCGCCGGCGGTTTCACGCTGCTGGAGTTGATGGTGGTGATTGCGATGATTGCGATCACCACGGCCGTGGTGTCTTTGGCCATTCCGGACCCGTCTGCGACGCGTCTGGAGCGAGAGGCTGCGCATCTGATTGCGCAATTGGAAGCGGCGAGAACCCAAGCCCGGGCCGGCGCCATGACCGTGTTGTGGGTTCCTCAGCCCAATGGCCCTCAGGCTGATTACCAGTTTGTGGGCTTGCCGCCCGCTTTGCAGTCCACACCCAAATGGCTGGAGCCCGAGGTGGTGGCCCAGGTTGTGGGTGGCAAGAGCATCGTGCTGGGGCCAGAGCCCGTGATTGGTCCGCAGCAGGTGGTGCTGACCTTGGGCGATCGTCAAATCACGATTGGCACGGATGGTTTGGCGCCCTTTGATGTGGTGCGCCCGGACGCCGAAGAGCCCGGTGCGATCACCGATGGCGGGAGTGCCAATGCGCGCTGAACAACAAGGCATGACCCTCATTGAGGTTTTGGTGGCCTTGGCGGTGGTCGCCATCACCCTGTCGGCGGGCATCAAAGCCGCTGGCGGGCTGACCTTGAATGCCCAGCGCATGGTGGATCTGACCATTGCCCAGTGGTGTGCGGAGAACCATTTGACGGCGTTGCGTTTGTCCCGGGCTTACCCCTCGGTGGGTGACAGTGACTTCACGTGCCAGCAGATGGGCCGCGAGTTGCCGGGCAAGATGGTTGTTCGGCCCACCCCGAACATCAACTTTCGCCGAGTGGACACCCAGATCCTGGATGAAGAGCAGCGTCCGATTGTTCGTTTGTCAACGATCTTGCCGAGGTTTTGATGTTGCCCTTGCGCATGATTCGACGCTCGCCCGTGCAGGGCTTTACGCTGATCGAGGTCCTGGTGTCTTTGATGATTCTGGCCGTCATGTCGGCCACGGCCTGGAAGGGCCTGGACGGGATCACCAAGGCGCGGGATGTGGCAGACGGCAAGCTCAAGCAGACCCTGCGCTTGCAATCGGTCATGACGCAATGGGAGGCCGATCTGGCGTCGGTGATGGACACCTCGGTGGTGCCTGCCTGGCAGTTTGATGGCGCCAATGTGCGGCTGACCCGCAAAACAGGGGCAGGGTCGCAGATGGTGGTCTGGAGCTTGCGCAACGGGCAATGGATGCGCTGGGCCAGCGTGCCCACCACAACGGTGGGTGATTTGCAGCAGCATTGGATGAGGTCATTTCAGTTGCAGGGGCGCGAAGCTGGCACCTTGGTGGCCTTGAAGGGGCTCGATCAGTGGCAGGTTTATTGCCATCGCAATGGCAGCTGGTCCAACTGCCAGTCGTCCAATGATGTGGTCAAGGGCGGGGCGAAGCCTCAAACCAAAGAGTTGCTGCCGCAGGCCATCCGACTGGTGATGACCTTGGGTGCGGACAGTGGGTTTGTGGGGCCCATCACGCGTGATGTGATCATGCCGCCGCAACCCAATCAAGGAAGCTGAACCGATGTCGTCTCGCAAGCTTCGCTCGGCCAGCGCTCAGTCGCAACAAGGTGCCGCCTTGTTGATGGCGATGGTGATCGTGACCTTGATCGCCACCTTCTCTGCCTCCATGGTTTGGCAGCAGTGGCGAGCGGTTCAGATCGAAGCGGCAGAGCGTGTGCAGTCTCAGTCGCAATGGGTGCTGATCGGCGCCTTGGATTGGGCCCGATTGATCCTCAAGGAAGATCGGCGCAATGGCGGCCCAGACCATTTGGGCGAGCCTTGGGCGATCCCATTGGCAGAGGCACGGTTGTCCAGTTTTTTGGCGACGGACAAGGACAATTCTGACGACGCCCCTGAGGCCTTCTTGTCTGGGGGCGTTGAGGACATGGCTTCGCGCTACAACCTGCGCAATGTGGTCAGCGAGCAAGGTGAGTTGGTGCCTGAAGAGTTGGCGGTGCTCAAGCGCCTGTGCGAGTTTGCCGGGTTGCCCGCTTCTCTGGCCAATACCTTGGCTCAGTCCTATCGCAAGGCGGTGGTTGCAGCTCTGGGCGATGATGCTGAAACCCAAGCCAAGTTGGGGGGGGCAACGGCGAGGGCGCAGGCCCCTGTGTTGCCTCAAAGCATGGATCAGTTGACTTGGCTGGGTCTGGATGCCGGCACGGTGGAAAAACTCAGGCCTTATCTGACCTTGCTGCCCGACCGAACCAAAGTCAACATCAACACCGCTCCCAAGGAAGTGATTGCCTCGGTGATCGATGGGTTGGATTTGGCGCGGGCGTCTCGATTGGTGCAGGCCCGCCAGCGCAATGCTTTCAAAGCGGTTGACGAGGTGCCGACCTTGTTGGCCATGTCGGCCCTCAATGTCAGCCGGGTGGATGTGACCTCCGACTTTTTTGAGGTTCGGGGGCGTTTGCGGTACGAAGACAATGTGATCGAGCAGCGACACCTTGTGCAGCGAACCGGCGATGATGTCGTGGTGCGCAGTCGGGCCCGGTTTGCCGGTGTCGACCGCCTCAATGAGGGCTCACCCCCACCCTGATCCCCCCGCGAACATGGTGTTTGGGCGTTGTTTTGGCCAGTATCGGGGCTGAAAAGCGCGCTATTTAGGCCCTCCACCCCTTTGATTACGCCTAAGCTAGGCTTGTATAACTGTCCACATGACCAGGGTTTCCTCCTTTCGGGTATGAGCTTTCTCATCCTTCAACTGCCAGCGCGTGCGCGCCTGAGTGCCGAATCGGCTGAGTCCGAGCCTGGCAAGTCCTCGGCTGCGTCCAAGGAATACGACTACGTGTTGAGTCCAGATGGGCAGACCGTGGCGCGTCATGGCCGTTGTGTGGCCAATATGTTGCCTCGGGCGGACATGGTCATCGCGGTGATGGCACCCACGGACATCAGTTGGCACCGCCTGGTGCTGCCGAAAGCACCTGGTGGGCGCTTGCGTGCCGCTTTGGCCGGCATGCTGGAAGACGCCGTGCTGGATGATCCAGAGAATTTGCATTTCGCGGTCGACCCGATGGGGCGCGCAGGTTTGCAGTCTTGGGTGGCCGTGTGCGATCACACGTGGTTGACCAGCCAATTGATGGCCCTGGAAAAGGCCAAGATTCGCATTCAGCGTGTGGTGCCTGCCGTGTGCCCCGATGAGCCCGCAACAGCGTACTTCCATGAGGCCGCTTGGGGTGGAGATGCCGAGGACTCGTCTTCCAACGAGGTACTGTTGACCTGGTCGACCTCCGATGGCGTGGCCACTTGGCCGATCGTCGGCGGCATGGCCCATGGTTTGTTGCCTGATCCCGTGCCGGATCAAATTCGATTCTTTGCCACACCGCCTGTCGCTTCGCCTGCCGAGCGGTGGCTGGGACGCGTGGTCACCGTTCAGACGCAAGCCGAGCATTTGACCTTGGCTGCGCGTTCGATGTGGAACCTGTTGCAGTTTGATCTGACGCCGCAGAGCAAGGGCTTGTATGCCCTGAGCGATCAGTGGCGGCGATTCATGGGCGTGCAGTGGCGTCCCGTGCGCATGGGGCTGGTGTCTTTGGCCGTCGCGCAATTGGTCGGCTTGAATCTGTGGGCGCTGAATCAGGAGCGCATGCTCAAGCAAAAGCGCGCTGAGATGGTCACGGTGCTCAAGCAGGCCCATCCGCAAGTGCAATATGTGCAGGATGCCGTGCTTCAAATGCAAAAAGAGACCGATCAGATGCGGGCCTCGGCAGGGCAAGTGGGTGACAGCGACCTGGAAAGCCTGATGGCGGCTGCGGCCACCGTGTGGCCTGCTGATCAGCCGTCGGCGTCGATTCAGTATGACGGGGTCGCGTTGACGTTGACTCCGCCGCCGACGTGGGGCCCCTCGGATCTGGAGCAAATCAAGATGCGCTTGCAGGCTGCGGGCGTGTTGGCAGATGTTGGCGGCGATGGCCGTCTGACCTTGCGCCGTGCGGCGCGGTCTTAAGGCTTCGGGGTAGGCAAGATGTCAGAACAACTTCAATCCCTGAAGGCGCTCAAGCAAGAGTG
>JBDKHX010000157.1:0-5348 GCA_039797415.1 Pseudomonadota bacterium
AAGGGCTCGCTCAAGGCGTCGACCAACCAGTCCTCATGCACCTCGCCCGATGCGCCCCATTCGCCGTTGACGTCAAAAGCCTGGCCTGTGTGCAGTTCACACCAGGCATCCAGCAGGGCATTGCCGGGGCCGCAGTCGAAGCCCAGCGGGGCTTGTGCGGGCCGCAAAATGCTGATGTTGGACATCCCGCCGATATTGGCCACCACCACGGTTTTGTCTGAATGGCCAAACAGCGATTGATGGAAGGCAGGTACCAACGGCGCGCCTTGACCACCTGCGGCCACGTCGCGGCTACGGAAGTCGGCAATGACGTCAATACCCGTCAACTCAGCCAGTAAAGCCGGTTGATTGAGTTGAATGGTATAGCCCAGTTCTGGTCGGTGTCGCACGGTTTGTCCGTGTGCGCCAATGGCCATCACCTCGCTGGGCAGGATGTCCTGCGCTTCGCACAGGTCATGCACGACCTGCGCATAGACAACGGCCAGAGCTTGGGCTGCCAAGGCCGCTTCGTGCAGTTCGTTGGGACCAGGGGTATTGAGATTCAGCAGGGACTCACGCAATGTGGCGGGTAGGGGCAAATGTGTGTGCCCCAGTGTTCGCCACTGGTCCTTGTCGATGTGGGTCAGGACGCCGTCCACGCCATCCAGTGACGTGCCGGACATCAGTCCGATGAAAAGATCGCCGGTTTTACTCAAAGCGTGGGCCGGACTGTGTGCCGGCGGTGCGCAACTCACCGGCGGCGTTCAGCCGTGGCGACGGGTGACAGCTGCAGGCTTTCAGACGCGCGGGCGATTTTCATCGGGTCCACGTGCTGGCCATTGACTTTGAATTCAAAGTGCAGGTGCGGACCTGTGGCCCATCCGGTGGCGCCAACGGCACCAATCAGCTGGCCTTGCTCGATTTTCTGGCCACGGCGCACATCGATGCGGCTCAAATGCGCATACACCGTCATGCGGTTGGCGGCGTGCTGCAATTGCACCACGTTGCCATAGCCATTTTGTTGGCCGGCAAAGGCCACCACCGCGTCACCCACGCTGCGAACAGGGGTGCCTGTAGGGGCACCATAGTCCACGCCCAAATGGGCTCGCCAGCGTTGCATGATCGGGTGAAAGCGCATGGCAAAGCCCGAGGTCACCCGAGAGAAGGCGAGTGGGGATGCCAAGAACGCGCGATTCTTGCTGCGCCCTGTGCTGTCAAAGTAGGCACCCTTGCGGCCCGGTTCCTGGAACCAGACTGCATCGTGCGTGGTGTCTTTGTTGATGAAGCGTGCGGCCAAAACACGACCTGCTGACGTGCCCCATGTGATGGGGTGACCGTCGGCTGTGTGGGCTTCGTAGATGACGCTGAATGCATCACCTTTGCGCAGTTCGCGTCGGAAATCGATGTCGCTGCCAAAAATTTCAGCGATCTGGTTGGTGACGCCGTCAGGCACCTTGGCGTCGTCAGCCGCCTGGTAGAGCGACGATTGGATCGTGCCCGAAGCCAGTTGTGGCGAGACCGTCATGGCCACTTGCTCTTGACGTGCTTGCAAGCCAGCAGCGTTGCCGGTGCGCTCGATGGTCATCCGCGTGAAGTGGGTGTCCGATTGGTCACTGGATGCTGCAGGGCCCCGCACTTCAAGTCGATCCAGTTTGCCGTCGGTGACGGTGGCATGAACCAGCTTGCCGGCGCGACCTTGAGCCAAGGTGGCTGCAACAGGATCTGTGCGCAAAAAGTCAGCTGCGCTGGCGTCGTCTACGCCGAGTCGGCGCAGCAGGCTGTCGATGGTGTCAGCCTGACGGGTGACTTCTGTTCGGTACAGAGACAGCGATTGCTCGTCCAGGCGGCTCAACTGGGTTGGCAGCTCAGGCAGGGGCAGGGGTTCAGTCCATTCCTTGACTTGAGGTGTTGCCGCCTCAGGCAAGCTGGTCAGTGGGGCCACGCCAAATGCGGTCATGGCAGAGCCAGCCATCAAGGCCATCACCGCAGCGCTGACGCGACGCGGATGGCGATGAACTGCTGCTTGCAAAGAGCGGGCGGTACGGATGGCGCTGATCAACTTGTTGGAAGTCAAATCTGGAATTCCCACGGTTCAGGGGCTGTCCCCTAGAATCTGCCCGCATCCAACAAGGTTGCTTGGCAAGTTAGCTTTGCTAAGTATAGCCTTGGGCAAGCTTATAGCAATCTCATCATTTTCACTGATCGGTCGATCATGTCGCATTCTGAAAAACATCAACAAACCCAGCCAGATTTTCCGATCACGGACCGTGTGCGTGAGGCGCTGGCCATCACGCAGCGAGGTTGCGAGGAGTTGCTGCCCGAAGGTGAATGGGTCAAAAAACTGGCTCGGTCAGAGGCAACCGGTGTGCCATTGCGCATCAAACTGGGCTTGGACCCCACCGCGCCAGACATCCACCTCGGCCATACCGTTGTTCTCAACAAACTGCGTCAGCTGCAGGATCTGGGTCACACGGTCATTTTCTTGATCGGTGACTTCACCTCCCTGATCGGTGATCCGTCTGGACGTAATTCGACCCGTCCACCGTTGACCGCAGAACAGGTTAAAGCCAACGCTGAAACTTATTATCGGCAGGCCAGCCTGGTTCTGGACCCGCAACGCACAGAAATTCGCTACAACAGTGAATGGTGCGATGCCTTGGGCGCCCGGGGCATGATTCAGTTGGCATCGCGTTATACCGTGGCACGGATGATGGAGCGTGATGACTTCACCAAGCGCTACAAGGAAGGCACGCCCATCAGCGTGCATGAGTTTTTATACCCATTGATGCAGGGTTATGACTCGGTCGCGCTGAAGTCGGACTTGGAGTTGGGTGGGACTGATCAGAAGTTCAATTTGCTGATGGGGCGCCATTTGCAAGCCGAATATGATCAAGAGCCTCAGTGTATATTGACCATGCCTTTGCTCGAGGGTTTGGATGGCGTGGACAAAATGTCCAAGTCCAAGAATAACTATATTGGTATCAGCGAACCCGCTAATACCATGTTCGGTAAATTGATGAGCATCAGTGATGTGCTGATGTGGAAATACTTTACGTTGCTGAGTTTCCGTCCGATGGACGAGATCACGAAACTCAAGGCTGAGTGTGAATCCGGTCGCAATCCACGTGATGCCAAGGTGATGCTGGCGCAGGAAATTGTCACGCGATTCCATAGTGCAGAAGCTGCAGAAGCCGCCTTGGCTGACTTTACCAATCGCGCTCGCGGTGGCGTGCCTGAGGATATTCCCTCGGTTGAGCTGAAATTGGCCGACGGTGCACCTTTGGGTATTGGTGCTTTGCTGAAGCAGGCGGGTTTGGTTGCTTCAACCAGCGAAGCGTCTCGCCTGATTGAGCAGGGGGGTATTCGCGTCAATTCTGAAACCATCAGTGACAAAGCCCTCAAATTGCCTGCGGGCGAATATGTTGTGCAGGTCGGTAAGCGCAAGTTTGCAAAAGTGACGCTTTTTTGATCATTTAGGGGTTAGCCCGGCACCTTGTTTTGGGGGTTGGGCAACCTTGATGCAAGTTCATGAAGTCTTGAGGGGTGAGAACACGAACACCCCTTGTTGTGGCACCTGATCGCGGCTCGTTATTCTTCAATCGTACAGACGGAGGAGGTCTGGGACGCGTTGAAGGAAAAGGCGGATGCCTTCAGCCGGACAAAAAGGAAGTTCTTTCCAAAGGGCCGCAACTTAGTGGAGATAGACATGAAATTTGCATTCAAGAGCATCGTGGCCGCCGCCGCCTTCGTGGCTGCTGGTGCTGCTAGCGCTGCGACGACCGTGAACGTCGGTGGTAACGTTTCTGACAGCCTGACCTTTACTGGTGGTTCCGGCACGCTGGTTTTCAGCACCGGTTTGCTGTCGGCCCTGAACGTCGGCGGGGTTGGCGTGACCCAATATGGCGACGCATCCGTGACGATCACACGTAAGCTCAGCGGTAGCTACGCATCGGTCAGCGCTGCTGCTCCTATGACAGCTGTGATCATGGACGGTTCCAACATCGTTGGTTCACGTACTTTGGGTGGTGCAACACAAACTTCGCCCGTCAAGGAGGAGATCTCTGACGGCGGCTTCATCAGCGTCTACAACCTGGAAGTGGATGCTGTTGCCAAGCGCGTTTATGCTGACATTGAAGGCGGTAACGGTGTTGGTAGCTTGACTCGCTACCACCTGTGGGACATCGCCACCATCACTGGCGACGGCGCTGTGACAGGCCCTGGCTCTGTGGTTCAAACCTTTGGTGGTTTGAAAATGAACGACACAGCCATGACCATGTTCAACACCGCTTTGGCTCTGTTGCCAACAGGTGCCGACTCTTTGGCTTTGGTGAACACCAAGGTTGATGGCTTTGGCAAGATCGAATCCATCCATAACTTCGCTGCAGCCACCCCTGCAGTGCCTGAGCCAAGCACCTATCTGTTGATGGGTCTGGGTCTGGTTGGCATCTCCATGGTTGCTCGCCGCCGCGCCTGAGTCTGGTAGGACGTGGCTCGCGCCACGTCTTGACTGAAGGCCGCTCCAACTGGGTTGTGAGCGGCCTTTTCGCTGTATTTGTTCGTTGAAAGATTGGGTGGCGCGCCGATTCGTGCGCGAAGCTGCCAAGCGTGTCCCCTGGGAGTCGATATGAAGACTTTGGTGCGCCCTCGCGCTGTTGTTGCGCAGGTTTTGCGAGGTGGTTTGTTGTGTGCCTTGGCTTGGGCTGGTGCTGCAAGTGCTGCTGAGCCAGAAGAAGGCATGTTTGCCAAGCTGACGCCCGCATACAAAGACCGCGTTTTCATGCGTTTGAACTACGTATATGTCAATGTCAAGACGGACTCCAAAGAAGCTTATGACATCACCGGGCCTGTCCTAGCAAAAGGTGACATCGTCAAGTACCTGGGGGCTGGCAGCGGCTACGTATCCCGTTTTGTGACGATAGACGGGGATCCCGTGACTGGGGATGCAGACTCGGACAATCTGTACGACACGATTGGGCCATCTCTTGATTCGGCCCTGACCCGTGATGCTGCAGCGGGAGTGCGAGGCGCTGCGCTTGGGTTGGGCACACCACCCGGACTGAAGGCGCGTTCAGGTAGCGCTGGAACGCCTGCCATCAGCGTGGGTGTGTTTCTGGATGAGGACCGCAAGTGGTTGATGGAAGCCTTCTTGCTGGCGGCGCCATTGAAATTGAGTGTTTACGGCGATGGCCAAAAAGTAACTGGTGGGCCAAATGGCATCAACGGCAAGAAAATCCTGACGACCGATATGTTGCCCCCCACCGTTTTGTTGGGACGCTACTTTGGTGACAAAAATGCCAGGTTCCGTCCGTATCTGGGCTTGGGCGCTTCATACGCTATTTTCTTCAGATCGGAAGAGCGTCGTGTAGGGA
>JBDKHX010000158.1:0-5023 GCA_039797415.1 Pseudomonadota bacterium
AGGCCTTGGTTGGCGGCCAGGGCTTTGGTGGATTCGGCATAGTCAGCCTTCAGGCCAAATGCACGGCGGCCCATGGGCTTGGTCCACAAAAACATCTCCAGCACCATGAAGTAGGTGTGCAGCAAGGCGACGATGGCGGTGAGGACCAGGTGAGCGGTGTGCATGAGTCAGGGCTCCAAAGTTGATTTATGTACTGTATAGTAGGTAAATCAATCTCGTCAATTGAATTTTGACCAAATGGTACAAAAATCAGCCAGCAAACAGCGTGGTCGCCCGCGCACCTATGACCCGGCCGTGGCCTTGAGTCAGGCCATGCAGACGTTTTGGCAAAAGGGTTATGCCGGCACGTCTGTGGACGACCTGTGCGCGGCGACAGGCCTCAACAAGCCCAGCTTGTATGCCGGATTGGGGGACAAGCAGCGCCTGTATCACCTGGCCTTACAGGCGTATGTGCAGCAGGTGGGCGCCGGTATGGCGGGCGTTTTGGGTGACCCCCGTTTGTCCTTGCGCGAAGCATTGGACCAATTGATGCACCAGGCCGTGTCGCTCTACCAGGATGGACGCGGTTGCTTCTTGGTCTCGACCACGCCTGCGGTGGCCTGGGATGACCTGGTGGTGCGGGAGACTGTGGCGCAGGCTTTGCGCGCGCAGGATGTCGCCTTGGCGGCCAGGTTCAAGCAAGCGCAACAGGCGGGCCAGGTGCCCGCTTCTGCGCACGTTGATGCCCTGGGGGGCATGGTGTCGGCCCTGTTGCACTCGCTGGCACTGCGGGCACGCGCTGGCGCAACCAGAGAGGATTTACTGAGTTGGGCCAGCGCAGGTGTGGCGACCTTGTTGGTCGGATCGGATTGAACCTCACTCAGTGGTGTTGGTGCCCGCGGTGCGCCCATGCCGTGGTGCGTGTTTCGATGAAGGCAAATAACTCATACATCAGCATGGCCATGGCGCCGACGACGACCAGGCCCGCAAAGGCCAGGCCCATTTGCATCGAAGACCCTGCAGAGATCAGCAGGTAGCCGATGCCTTCGTTGGATGCGGTCATCTCTGACACGGTGGTCCCGACCAAGCCGGTGGCGATGTTCACGGTGATGGGGAAGAAGCTGATCAAGAAGGACGTCAAGATCGCGGGGCCCACGCCAATGCCGAACCAGACCACCAGGATGGGGATGAAGGCAGCCTTTGGCAGAGCATTGAATGCCGTCATCAAGGGGTAGATCGCGGCATAAGCCAGTCGAGAGCTGCCCACTAGAAAACCTAACAGCACGCCCACCACCATCGCGATGGAGAACCCCACCATCGTCACCCAGAAGGTGCGCCACGCATGCTTGATGATTTCGGCATGAAATTCGATGGCTTGTTCGGCAATGCGTGATGGGCTGGGAAAGATGAAGTCGGAGACATTCAGGGCGGAACAGATGATTTGCCACAGGATGATCACCCCCAGCAACAGCACCCAAGGTGCCCATCGCGCTTGAACTTCTAGGCTCGGTTTCATTGCGCAATCTCCGTATTCGATGGCGTGGTGGCCGGCTTTCGAATGGCACCAATGTGGGCACGCAGTTCGTGCACGATGCCGGTGAACTCAGGCGCGTAGGTCACGTCCAGATCCCGAGGGCGCGGCAATTCGATGTCGCGCCGCGTCAAGATGCGGCCTGGGCTTTTGCTCATCACATACACGGTGTCAGCCAGAAAGACGGCTTCCCGCAAGTCATGGGTGACCAAGATGACGTTGAACTTTTGCTGCGCCTGTAAATCACGCAGGGCGCACCACAGCTCTTCTCTGGTGAAGGCGTCCAGGGCGCCGAAAGGTTCGTCCAGTAACAGCATCTTGGGCTCATGAATCAGGGCGCGACAGATGCTGGCGCGTTGTTGCATGCCGCCAGACAATTGCCAGGGGAACTTGTCCTCGTACCCTCCAAGCCCCACGCTTTGCAGCAAGGCTCGTGCTTTAGCCTGGTACTCCTGGCGCTTGGCTTTGAACTGGCTGCGGTAAGGCTCGACGATCTCCAAAGGGAGCAGGACGTTGTCCAAGGTGGTGCGCCAGGGCAGCAGGGAGGGCGACTGAAACGCCATGCCTGTGATCTTGAGTGGCCCCGACACGACTTCGCCCCCAATGGTGATCTGGCCTTTCGTGGGCTTGCGCAACCCTGTTGTGAGCTTCATGAAGGTGGATTTGCCGCAGCCTGATGGGCCAACGATGGCGACAAACTCCCCCTCTTGAATTTGCAGGTTCAGGTCTTCAACGGCAAATTGCCCTTGCGCCCAAAGCGCATCGTTGTAGGCCAGCCAGACGTGCTGAAAATCAACATACGCGCTCATGATGGTTCCTTTGCGTGTACTTACTTCTTGCTGGGGAACACGTTGAGCTCGCTTGATGAAGGCAGGAACGCTGGATTCCAGATGAGATCCGGATTGACGCGACCTTTTGTCGCGAACGCGTCTGCCACCTGAGAGGCCATCAGTGCCAAGCGGGGGGCTTTGACTTGACCGAAGCCCTCTGCGCGGGCGTCAGGGCTGCTGATGACCTGTTCGATGGCCATGTTCAAGCGGCGTTTTTCCAACTCGACGTTGATGATGCCGTCACGGGCTTTGACGGCCTCAATGCCTTTGTCGGGTTGGGCCAGAACTTCTTTGACCCCTTGGGCAAAAGCTTTCAGGAATGCCTTGATGGCCGCAGGGTTCTCTTTGAGCAATTTGGGCGACACGATGATGGCGTTGCCGTATAGCTTCACGCCATGTTGGGCATACGGGAGCATCACGATGTCCTGCGGTTTGGCGCCGCGAGCTTCCAGGTTCAATTGCGAGGTGAATGAAAAGCCGGTGATGGCATCGACGTCGCCTCGGATCAGCATGGTTTCGCGCAGGGGGGGATCCATGCTGGTCCAGGTCACGCTGCCGACTTTGTTGGCCTTGGCGAAGATCGGCCAAGCTTTGCGGCCGGCGTCAAATACCGGGGCACCTAGTTTTTTGCCGGCCAAATCGGCTGGCGAGCGGATGCCCGACGACTTCAGGGCGAACACGGCTGCAGGGGTGTTGTTGTAGACCATCATCACCGCGACAGGCTTGTTCGCCGCATCCGGGTTGTTGGCATGAAACTCCATCAGGGCGGCCATGTCCGCCAAGCCCAAGTCGTAGGTGCCAGAGGCAACCCGGGTGACGGTGCCGCTGGAGCCACTGCCTGCGTCAATGCTGACGTCCAGCCCTGCTTGGCTGAAATAACCTTTGGCGTGTGGGTGAAGGAAGAGCGCAGCCGGCCCTTCAAAGCGCCAATCCAGTTGAAATTTGAGGGGGGTGCCCGCATGCGCAGCCCAAGGGGCACTCAAGCTCAGGCTGAGGCAAACGGATGCGAGAAAGCGCAGCGGCGAGTTGCGGCTAGGCAGGGGCAGTGACATCGATCAACTCCGGTGAGGCAAAGGGACTCACCGGAATACGAGCAAAACACGTGCCAGAAACTGTATACAAAAATGTGCACCATCGTGCTGCACATTTGGAATGATGGGGTCAGGCGCTACCGAGCAAAGGCATCAGGCCACCGCGTTGATCCAGGGCGATCAGGTCGTCGCAGCCGCCCACGTGGGTGTCACCGATGAAGATTTGCGGCACGGTACGACGGCCGGTGATGTCCATCATGTGGGTGCGTTGAGCCGGGTCCAGGTCAACACGGATTTCTTCAATCTGGCTGACGCCGCGTTGTTGCAGCAGGGCTTTGGCGCGCAGGCAGTACGGACAGACCTGCGTGGTGTACATCTTGACGGTTTGCATGGCTACAAATGAAAACAGGGCAGTGGAATCTGCCCTGTATTGTCGGGCTCAAGCGATGACCGCCTGAGCTGTGTGGACTATCGAAGCGTGACGGATCAGGCTTTTTCGACGGGCAAGTTGGCAGCACGCCAAGCAGCCAGACCGCCGCGCAGGGATTGCGCGTTCTCGTAGCCCATCTCTTTGAGTTGGCTCACAGCCTTGCCGGAGCGCGCGCCGCTGGCACACACCACGACCAATGGCGTGGTCTTGTTGCCGGGCAGGCCCTTGGCACCGGCCAGGTCAGCCAGGGGGATGTTTTTGGCGCCAACCAGATGGCCTGCCTTGAATTCGTCTGCGGAGCACACGTCGATGACTTGCGCTTTTTCACGGTTGATCAGCTGGACGGCTTCGGTGGGCGAGACACCTGCACCACTGTTTTGCAACTGTTGCCACAGCAGCATGCCGCCCGAGGCCGCGGCCGTCACGATCCAGTACCAGTTGTCAGTGACGTAGCTCATGGTGTTCATTAAATGCTTTCTGTGTGCAATGCGTCGGATCCGGCACCATCAAATAGGTGGGCACCAGACAAGGGGCTAATTATAAAATCTATGATTCACCGGCTGCACGCCGGTCACCATTTTCAAACTTTGGATCAAGTGCCATGTACAAGCTTGTTCTGATTCGCCACGGCGAATCCACCTGGAACCTGGAAAACCGTTTCACCGGCTGGGTTGATGTCGACCTGACGCCTACGGGTGTGTCGCAGGCCATGTCGGCCGGTCAATTGCTCAAGGCCGAAGGCTATGAGTTTGACATTGCCTACACGTCAGTGCTCAAGCGTGCCATTCATACGCTGAACTACTGCCTGGACGCGATGGACCGCATCTGGTTGCCCGTGGTCAAGAGCTGGCGCCTGAACGAGCGTCACTATGGCGGCTTGCAAGGCTTGAACAAGGCCGAAACAGCCCAAAAGCACGGGGGCCAACGTCAAGACGCACGCTACGCAGGCCTGAACGCCGACGATGTCCCCCTGACGGAATGCCTGAAGGACACCGTGGCCCGCGTGTTGCCCTACTGGAACGAAGAAATTGCACCGGCCATCAAGTCGGGCAAGCGCGTGGTGATTGCTGCCCACGGTAACTCGATCCGCGCCTTGATCAAGTATCTGGACAACATCAGCGACTCGGACATCGTGGGCTTGAACATCCCTAACGGTATCCCCCTGGTGTATGAGCTGGACGCCGATCTGAAGCCAATCAAGCACTACTACTTGGGCGACGCC
>JBDKHX010000159.1:0-4709 GCA_039797415.1 Pseudomonadota bacterium
CGACGCGCAGCCAGCAGATCCGCACCCTGCAAGTCAAACAGGTTGCGACGACCCAATTCCGTTTCTAGCCAGGCCTCGCCGCTCACCTCGATTTGAGGCTGGCCGCGCAGCAACTGAACGATGGCTCGGCCAGTGGTGGTCTTACCGCAGCCCGACTCACCAACCAACGCCATGGTCTGGCCCGATTGAATCTGAAAGCCCACGTTGCTGACCGCCTGAATCACCCGCGCTGGCTTGAACAAGCCTGCTTTGGCCTTGAAGCCCACTTGCAGGCTCTTCACATCCAACAGTACTTGGCCATGGCCTGCCGACGTCACCCGGGGCTGCGCTGGCGCCCCAGAAGCCTCTACTGGCATCGCAACGGGGCTGTCGGCAAACCAGCATCGGACCTTGGATTGCTGACCTTCCAGCTTGGGCGCTTGATCCTGACACTGTGGCTGCACCATGTGGCAGCGTGGGGCAAAACGACAGCCCTCAAAGCGTTGCCACAAGGGCGGCACCGTACCGGCAATCGACACCAGGGCCTGGCCCTTGCGCTCGGCATCGGGCAAGGCTTGCAGCAGTAAGCGCGCATAGGGGTGACGAGGTCGGGCAAAAAAGTCTTTGGCTGCGGCCTCTTCGACGATCTGACCTGCGTACATCAGCGCCACACGGTGGGCCATGTCAGCCACCACACCCAAGTCATGCGTGATCAGCAGCAGACCCAGTTGGCGCTCACGCTGCAAGTCTTTGAGCAAATCCAGCACCTGTTTCTGGATGGTCACATCCAGGGCCGTGGTGGGTTCGTCTGCGATCAAAAACTCGGGTTCAGCGGCCAAGGTCATGGCAATCATGACCCGCTGCTTTTGGCCCCCGCTCATTTCAAACGGGTAGCTGTCGATGCGGCGCTCTGGCTCAGGTATACCCACGCGGCGTAGCCAATCAATGGCTTTGCGACGGGCTGATGGGCCACGCAAAGGCGTGTGGGCTTCGATCGCTTCGACGATCTGCTCACCCACGCGCATGACGGGGTTCAGGCTGGTCGCGGGCTCTTGAAAGATGATGCCGACACGCCCGCCGCGAATCCGTCGCATGGCGGATTCGGGCAAGCGCAATAGCTCGGTGGGCTTCGCATCGGGCACCGCCTCGCTCAGCGTGATTCGGCCACGCTGAACCCGGCCGTTGTCAGGCAGCAGGCGCATCAGGGCCAAGGCCGTCATGCTTTTGCCACAGCCCGATTCGCCCACCAGGGCATAGGTTTCGCCTTGATTGAGGGTCAGGCTCAGGCCATCCAGAGCACGAACCAGACCTGCTTCGGCATCCAGGCCTACTTGAACATCATGGAGTTGCAGCATGCCTTGCCTCACCCTTGGGTTGATACCGCTTTGGCCGAATGCATCTTGACCGGGCGATGCACACGGGCACGCGGGTCAAAGGCATCGCGCACGGCGTCTGCAAACAAATTGGCGGCCAACACCACGGCCACCATGAAGACGAATGCCGCAGCAAATGACCACCACACGATGGGGTCTCGGGACATTTCACTGCGGGCTTGGTTGATCATGCCGCCAAAGCTGTTCATGGCAGGGTCCACCCCCACGCCCACGTAGGACAGCACCGCTTCATACAAGATCAGGCTGGAGAACTCGATCACCGTGGTGATCAAAACCAGGTGCATCACATTGGGCAAGATGTGACGGCGCATGATGCGCCCGTGACCCACACCAAAGGCCGTCGCCGCTTGGACGTACTCCAACTCGCGCAGCTTCAAGGTTTCAGCACGCAGCAGGCGGCACAAGCCCGCCCAGCCGGTCAACCCCAGGATCACGCACAGCAGGAAGATCTTGAGGTCTGCCCGCTCCAGGCCGGTTTCAAACAACTCGGGGTGCTTGTCGAGGTAGACCTGAACCATCAACACACAGGCTGCGATCAACAAGATATTGGGCACCGACGACAGCACGGTGTAGATGTACTGAATGACATCGTCAACCCAGCCTTTGAAATAACCCGCAGCAATGCCCAAGGCCAAAGCCAAAGGCAGCGTCGCCACCGTGGCCAGGCTGCCGATGACGAAGGCGGTGCGCACGCTCTTGAGCGCCACATAGAGCACGTCATTGCCGGTGCGGTCCGTACCCAGCACGTGGTAGCCCTGACCCCACGTCAAAGCCATCGTCAAACTGACCAACATCATCAGGATGGCGCCCGTCCACCAGGCCGCATGCCAGGCCACAGTCTGCTCGGCCGCCAAGCGCCGACGCATGGCCAAACGCAAAACCGCTGCGGCAAGCCCTCCGAAGGCCAAGCCGGTGATCAACCTGCGAGCCACATCACCAGCCCAATCGGCTTGAGGATCAGCCAAACCGGCGCCACCATGCTTGAGGCGCGGGAAGGCGCGACGCGGCAAAGCCGGTGCCCCGCTGGCATCCAAAGCGGCTTTGACTCCGGACTGAGGCGGCACGGTTTCTTTGACAAAACCGTGGGTGGCCAAGGGCTGTGAATAGCTGTTTTCACGACTCTGGATCAAGCGCTGCAAACCAATGTCCAGCACAGATTCCGTGCGGGTATCAAAGGCAGCCGCACCGCCTGACACATCAGGCAAGGCACGGCGAAAGTGCAGGCTGTCAAACACCGTCAACAGCAACATGCTGGCCAGCACCACGCACGATGCCATGGCGGCATGGCTTTGAAACACGCGGCGCCAGGTGGCGCGCAGTGCGGCATCACGCCGAACCACCACCACATACAAGCCCAGGCCCAACAACATGGTCCACAGCACCACGTCGGTCCACAAAATGACTGCTTTGAAAGACATGATTGACTCGGACCTCACTGCATGCGAACACGCGGGTCAGCCCAGGTGTAGGCGATATCCACGAGGATGTTGGACAAGATGTAGAGCACAGCGCCCAAGAACACCATGGTGCGCACGATGGCAAAGTCCTGGCTGGCAATGGCGTCAATCGTGTAGGCGCCCAAACCTGGGATGCCAAAGAAGCTCTCGGTCACCAGGCCGCCCATGAAAAGGTACGGCAGAGAACCACCCGCGCTGGTGATGATGGGCAACATGGCATTGCGCAACACATGACGGGACATGACGCGGCCTTCGCTCAAGCCTTTGGCTCGGGCTGTTCGCACATAGTCTTTACCGGCTTCTTCTAAAAACAGGGTGCGATAAAAACGCGCCTGCCCAGCCAAGCTGGCCACCAGCATCAAACCAATGGGCAAGACCAGAAAGCGAATGGCATCCAGACCGTTGGCGTAGCCCGAAATGGGCGCCAGCTTGGCCATGCGCGAGAACAGGAACTGCCCGACGATGATGTAAAACAGGCTGGAGATCGACATCATCACCACGCACAGCACCACGCCCCAAAAGTCCACCGGCGTGCCGCGAAACATCACCAACCACAAGGCAAAGGTGATGCTGGCCAATAGGCCCATGACAAACAAGGGCACCGTGAGCTTCAAGCTCACACCCATGCGCTGCTGGATCTGGTAGCCGATGTCACCGGCACTGTCGTTGTCTGCCCGGCCAAAGTCAAACAGAAACAGGGACACGGATCGATCCCAAAAGACCGTGTTGGTCACCTTGGCTGCGCCCTGCTCTTGCTCATTGATCAACATGGGCTTGTTGTAGCCCCGCTCGGCCTTCCACTTTTCAATTTGCTCGGGTGTGACACGCTTGCCGCCAATGCTCAGGCGAGCCATGTCATCAGGCGTGTTGACCGTGAAGAACAGGACGAAGGTGATCAGGTTGACCCCGATCAGGATGACCAGGCCATAGGCCAGTCGTCGGATCACATAGTTGAGCATCAACGCGCTCCCTGGTCTGCCGCCACGATGGCAGTTTGTTGTTCACGCGCCTTGAACAGTCGCACGGCCCACCATCCCATGCCGAACAGCAAAGCCAGCAAGGCAGCCACCGGCCAATAGGCTGGCTGGTTCCAGT
This sequence comes from Pseudomonadota bacterium, assembly GCA_039797415.1. GTDB lineage: Bacteria > Pseudomonadota > Gammaproteobacteria > Burkholderiales > Burkholderiaceae_C > Aquabacterium. Next base: position 3,926 of record JBDKHX010000159.1, read on the forward strand.
CCTTCAGGCTTTGCGACCGATTGGCCAGGTCCAGGCGGTAGTACTGAGCCTGGTCGCGCACCATGATGCTGGGTTTGCCGTTGTGCACCCAGCGGTGGTAAGCCCCCGATGCATAAGGGAAGTAGCCCCAGGACCAGGGCGCATCGTCTTGCAGGATGCGCACCATCTGGTCGATCACAGCTTGCTTGGCCGGGCCATCGTCCATGAAGCGCAACTGGCTGTACAGACGGTCGTAGTCAGCGTTTTGGTAGTTGGCGGCGTTTTCGCCGTCATGCACTGACTTGGCACCTGGTCCATACAACAAGAACAAGAAGTTCTCTGCATCCGGGTAGTCAGCCAACCAGCCCCATGTGAAGATCTGGTGCTTGCCTCGGCGTACCTTGTCCTGGAACTGGTTGTAGTCCGTCGCACGGATTTCCAACTGAATGCCCAACTTGGCAAACTGCTTGCTGGTCCAATCCAGCATGGCCTTGGCTTCCGGTGTCGCAGGGCGGCCGTAGTCATAGTTCAAAACCAAAGGCTTGCCAGACTTGGCTTCCCGCCCATCGGGGTAGCCCGCTTCGGCCAACAGCTTCTTGGCGTCTTCGATCGGCCGGCGTACAGCCAAGCCGTCCACCCAGCGGTGCGTGACAGGATTCAGGCCTTGTTGCGTACCGTGACGCGATCCAAACACACCACCCGGCAAAGGCCCTTGGGCCACTTCACCTGCGGCTTTGGGGAAGATGCGGTTGTACTCGTCCCAATCAACAGCAATGGACAAGGCTTGGCGCAACTTGCGGTTTTT
>JBDKHX010000160.1:0-8992 GCA_039797415.1 Pseudomonadota bacterium
CGCCACCATCCTCGAAAGAGACCCCGCCGCACGCACGGCTTGGGAGGTGCTGACCTGCTACCCAGGGCTGCACGCCTTGGCCATGCACCGCTTGGCCCATCGCTGCTGGATACGTGGGTTCAAGTGGCTGGGGCGCTGGATCTCGCATTGGGGCCGATTCTTTACCGGCATTGAAATCCACCCCGGCGCCAAAGTGGGCCGCCGTGTCTTCATCGACCACGGCATGGGCGTGGTGGTGGGCGAGACCGCTGAAATTGGTGATGACTGCACCATCTACCAAGGCGTGACCTTGGGTGGCACCTCATTGAGCAAAGGCGCCAAACGCCACCCTACCCTGGGCAAAGGCGTGATCGTGGGCGCCAATGCGCAAGTGCTGGGTGGCTACACCGTGGGCGACGGTGCACGGGTTGGGTCCAACGCCGTGGTGACCAAGCCTGTGCCAGCAGGCGCCACCGCTGTGGGCAACCCTGCCCGCATCATTGTGGCCAAAGCCCAAGTGCTGGACGAGAAACAAGCTGAACGTGAGGCCATTGCGGCCCGCATGGGCTTTTCAGCCTACGGCGTGACCGAAGGCGATGACCCGCTGTCTCAAGCCCTGCGCGGCCTGATCGACAACGCCTCTTGCCACGATCACCAGATTGCGCTGCTGTGGAAGACCATCGGCCAACTGGCCAAGGATGCTCCCACAGAAAGTGCCCGCGGCTGCATGCCTAACGACGCGCAAACCACCGAGCACTTCGACGCAGAAGGCCTCAACCGCCTGGTGTGACCGGAGGTCGGATGGCCGACTTGGGACGGAACGCCGCACACACCGTGGCGTCAGCCTCGATATACGGGCCGCCAATCAAATCAATGCAGTAAGGCACGGCTGCGAAGATGCCCGGGACAATCGATTTGCCCTCGGCGTCTTTCAAGCCTTCCAAGGTCTCTGCAATCGACTTGGGTTGACCCGGCAAGTTCAAGATCAAGGCCTGCTTGCGAATGACCGCGGTCTGGCGGGACAAGATGGCCGTCGGTACAAAACGCAGGCTGATCTGGCGCATTTGCTCGCCAAAGCCAGGCATTTCCTTGTCGGCCACATCCAAAGTCGCCTCTGGCGTGACATCGCGCAAGGCAGGGCCAGTGCCGCCGGTGGTCAACACCAGATGGCAGCCTTGGTCATCAACCAGCTCGCGCAAGGTCTGCGCAATGCCCGCGCGCTCATCGGGGATCAAGCGGGGCACCCAGGTGATCGGGTTGCGAACCGCCCTGCCCAGCCAGTCTTGCAAGGCTGGCAGGCCTTTATCCTCGTAGACGCCCGTGCTGGCACGATCACTGATCGAGACCACGCCGATCTTGACGGTGTCCAAGCTCAAGATTCGTCCTCGTCAAAGCTGTCGTCCGCCACATCCTCTTGGGGGGTTTGGGACTTCAAGCCGCGTTTGATGAACTGGAACAGCTCGCGATAGCCTCGCCCGTTGCGCTTTTCAGGCGCCAAAGCGGCATCCTTTTTGGCGTTGCGGATCAGGGTTCGCAGCTGTTGCACATCGCTGTCCGGGAAGGACTCAACCCAGCGGGTCAAGGCAGCCTTCTCATCGGCGAGCAATTCAGCGCGCCAACGCTCAGCCTCATGCAAAGACAGGGAGTCTTTGGCTTGCCCCAGTTGGAACGCAGCAACAGCCTCGCGCAAGGCATCAACCTCAACCAGGCGCAAAACCTTGCCGATGTACTGCATTTGACGACGCTTGCCTTCAAAGGACCGTGTCGTCTTGTAGCCATCCAAGGCATCGCGCAGCCGTTCAGGCATGTCGAGATCCTTCAGCCAGGAATCAGGCATGGCGACCAATTGCTCGCCCAAATCCTGTAATTCATGGCTGGCGCGTTTGAGCGCACTTTTGCTCGGCCGGCCGTAAGCGCCGTCCTCGTTAGGGGTAAAACCCTCGTCGTGATCTAAATGGTTCGAATTCATGTCATGGCTATGATACGGGGGCCTTCACACAAGTAGCGAACATGGCTCAGAAACAATCCACGAAAAATCCGCAAGCCGGCTTTGCTTACAGCCAGGACCAGTTCCAGCAATTGATCGAGGACTCGCTGTCCATCGCCCAAAAAATGGGTGCTACCGACGCCGCAGCAGAGGTGTCTGAAGGCATGGGATTATCCGTTTCCGTGCGCAAAGGCAAACTGGAAAACGTTGAGCGCAACCGTGACAAAACCATCGGGATCACGGTGTTTGTCGGCCAAAGACGGGGAAATGCCTCCACTTCCGACTTTTCAGCCCAAGCGTTAGAGCAAACCGTGCGTGCCGCCTACGACATCGCACGCTACACCGCAGAAGACCCAGCCGCTGGCTTGCCTGATGAAGAAGACCTGGCTTTGGGCAAGGCCGCCAAGCGTGATCTGGACCTGTTTCACCCTTGGTCGGTGACCGCTGACAAGGCTGCTGAATTGGCCCGCCGTTGCGAAGCCGCGGCCTTGTCGGTCGACAAACGCATCACCAATTCAGAAGGCGCTGGCGTTTCGGCGCAACAGTCGCACTTTTTTGCAGGCAATACGCATGGGTTCAGGGGTGGTTACGCCAGCTCGCGTCACTCCTTGTCGGTCTCGCCCATCGCGGGCCGTGGCAACGACATGCAGCGCGATTTTTGGTACACCTCTGAGCGCCATGCCAAAGACATGGCCAAGCCTGAAGCCGTCGGTCGCTACGCGGCAGAACGCGCTTTGGCCCGTTTGAAGTCTCGCAAGATTGCGACCTGTGAAGTGCCCGTTTTGTTTGAAAACACCTTGGCCGCAGGCTTGATGGGCGCTTATGTGCAAGCCACCAGTGGTGGTGCGCTGTATCGCAAGTCCACCTTTTTGCTCGACAGTCTGGGCAAGCAAGTCTTCCCCAAACACATCGACATCATTGAAGACCCGCACATCCTGCGTGGCAAGGGCAGCGCCCCGTTTGACGACGAAGGCGTGCTGACCCGCAAGCGCCGCGTGGTCAAAAACGGCGTGGTGCAAGGCTACTTCTTGTCCAGCTATTCAGCCCGCAAATTGGGCATGAAGACCACGGGCCACGCTGGTGGCTCGCAAAACCTGGTGATGCAAAGCCGTTTGACTCAACCGAAGGACGACCTCAAAGCCATGCTGAAAAAGCTGGGCCGGGGCTTGTTCGTGACCGAGTTGATGGGTCAAGGCGTGAACTACGTGACGGGCGATTATTCGCGCGGTGCGGCGGGTTACTGGGTAGAAAACGGTGAAATCGCCTTCCCCGTGCATGAGATCACCATCGCAGGCCACGTGGCCGAGATGTTCCAGCAAATCGTGGCCGTGGGTGCTGACGCCTACACCTATGGCAGCAAGACGGTTGGGTCCATCCTGATCGAAAAAATGAAGATTGCCGGGCATTGATCCGCCCCACCCCATACAAACACCCAAGGAGCCCTTCCCCATGAAACGTCGTTCCTTCATCAACCACGCTGGCTTGGCAGGCGTGTTGGCCGCTGGCGCTGCGCCCGCCATCGTGCACGCACAAACCACCATCCGCTGGCGTTTGGCATCGAGCTTCCCGAAGTCTTTGGACACCATTTACGGTGCGGCTGAAACCTTCACCAAGTCCATCTCGGACATGTCGGGCGGCAAGTTCCAGATCTCGGTCCACGCAGGTGGCGAGTTGATGAAGCCTTTTGAAGTGGTCGATGCGGTTCAAAACGCATCGGTTGAAATGGCCCACACGGCGCCTTACTACTTCTTTGGCAAGGACGAGACCTTCGCGATTGGCTGCGCCATTCCGTTTGGCATGAACTCTCGCCAAATGACAGCCTGGATGGTCGAAGGCAACGGCGGCAAGCTGATGCGCGAGTTCTATGCCAAGTACAACATGGTGAACTTTCCGGGCGGCAACACCGGCGCACAGATGGGTGGCTGGTACAAAAAGCCCATCAAGTCCATGGCTGACATGAAGGGCCTGCGCATCCGCATTGGCGGCTTCGCTGGCCGCGTGATCGAGCGCATGGGTGGCGTGCCCCAGGCCATCCCCGGTGGCGAAATTTATGCTGCGCTTGAAAAAGGCACCATCGATGCGGCTGAATGGGTTGGCCCATACGATGACCAGAAGCTGGGCTTCCACAAAGTGGCGTCCACCTATCACTACCCCGCCTGGTGGGAAGGCGGCCCGCAACTGGACTTCTTCGTCAACAGCAAGGCCTATAACGCCCTGCCGGCCGAATACAAGGCCATGATCGAAGCGGCATCGTTCTCAGCTCACGTTGAGATGCAAGCCAAGTACGACGCACGCAACCCTGCGGCACTCAAGCAGTTGTACGCATCCAAGGTCAACCTGGTGCCAATGCCTAAGGACGTGATGGATGCAGCCTTCAAGGCTTCTCAAGAGATCTATGCGGAGCTCAACGAGAAGAACCCGGCTTGGCGCAAGGTATACGCTGACTATTCGAAGTTCTTGAAGGACCAAAACCTGTGGTTCCGCTTCACTGAAGCGAAGTTTGACGCCTACATGCAAAACGCCAAGCTGTAAGCTGAGCCTGGCCCCCACGCAAAAACGCCGCTGAGTTCAGCGGCGTTTTCATTTGGAACCGATCTTTGTCTGTATCAGGGCTTGCCCATTTCGGACTTCATGGCGTCTTCCAGCGCTTGAGAGTTGGCGTCCTCAAGCTGAGGCTCAGACGCTGCTGACTCGGCCGCAGGCAACCTTGTCCAGGTCAACCACGGCTTCTTTTTCAAGCCAGTAGGTCACAGACTCAGGCCAGAAGATCACCACAGCCACCAAGATCAACTGCATGACCACCCAGGGCAAGGCGCCCAGGTAGATGTCCTTGGACAAGACCGGGCGGTCAATCGAGCCGCCCTTGTAGATCTGATCCGCAATGCCACGCAGATAGAACAAGGCAAAGCCGAATGGCGGATGCATGAAGCTGGTCTGCATGTTCACGCACAGCAGCACGCCAAACCAGATCAGGTCGATGCCCATCTTGTCGGCAATGGGCGCCAGCAGCGGCACGATGATGAAGGCAATCTCAAAGAAGTCCAGGAAGAACGCCAGGAAGAACACGAAGACGTTGACCGCAATCAGGAATCCGACCTGACCGCCGGGCAGATGCGCCAGCATCTCTTCAATCCACTTGTTGCCATCGACGCCTTGGAACACCAGAGAGAACACGGTCGAGCCGATCAGGATGAAGACCACCATGGCCGACACACGCATGGTCGAATCCATGGCTTGCCACACCAGCTTCCAGGTCAGGCGTCGGTGCATGGCGGCTAAAACCAAGCCACCCATCGCACCCAAGGCCCCCGCCTCTGTCGGGGTTGCCAAGCCCATGAAGATGGTGCCCAGAACCAGGAAGATCAACACGACGGAGGGGATCATGCCCCACAGCACCCGGCGCCAAAGCGCCCAGCCCCGGGTCAACCGAGCCTCAGCTGGAATGGGTGGCACCCACTGAGGCCGCAACACGGCCACACCCAATGTGTAGAGCAAGAAAATGCTGGTTTGCAAGATCGACGGGCCAATGGCGCCGCGATACATGTCCCCCACCGACTTACCCAATTGGTCTGCCAGCACCACCAGCACCAAGGATGGCGGGATCAATTGCGTGATCGTGCCGGACGCAGCGATGACACCCGTTGCGTAACGCATGTCATAGCCGTAGCGCATCATGATGGGCAGCGAGATCACACCCATGGCGATCACGCTGGCCGCAACGGTGCCCGTGATGGCCCCCAAGATGGCACCCACGATGATCACGGCAAAGCCCAGGCCACCTGGCAAACCACCAAACAACTGCGCGCTGCCTTCCAGCAGGTCTTCAGCCAGGCCACATCGTTCAAGAATGGCGCCCATGAAGGTGAAAAACGGAATGGCCAACAACAAGTCGTTGGACATGATCCCGAAAATGCGCAGCGGCAACACGTTCAGGAAGGCTTCAGGGAAATAGCCCCAATGCACAGCCAGGTAGCCAAAGCCCAGGCCCAAAGCGCCCAGCGAGAAAGCCACCGGAAAACCGATCAGCATCACGCCAACCAGGGCCGCAAACATCAGCGGCGCCATCATCTCCATCGGGATCATTGCAGCGGTCTTTCGTAATGGGTGTCCATGTTGTAGACGCCGCGCAAAAAGCCAATGCGCTTGAAGATCTCGGCGATGCCTTGCAGGATCAACAGACCAAAACCTGCAGGGATCAAGGCCTTCACAGGCCACCGGATCAAGCCGCCCGAGTTGTTGGACATCTCGTGCTGCACCCAGGCATCTTGCACAAACTGCAACGATGCCCACACCATCACGGCGCAAACGGGCATGTAGAAAAAGATAAAGCCGAACAGGTCAATGATGGCTTTGGCTCGACCACTGAGGGAGCCATAAACCACGTCCACACGCACGTGCTCGTTCAAGGTGACCAGAGCCGGCGCACCAAAAAACACCGTGGCGGAGAACAAATACCACTGGATCTCCAACCAAGCGTTGGAGCCCATGTGGAAGGCGTATCGGGCACTGGCGTTGCCGGCACAAATCAAACAGGTGGCCAACACCAACACACTGGCCACGTGCCCAAATACGCGCGACAACGCATCCATCCCACGGATGTATGCGTTCATGTAGGGGCTCACTCGTCCAGCGCGACGGCTTGTGTGTACAGCTTGGTCGAACGGGCACCGCTGCGGCAGAACATCAGCAGCGGACGAGGCAGGCTTTGGAGCAAAGCCGCGCATTGCGCAATTTCTTCAGGCGATTGATAGCCACCTTGCACAGGCAGGTAGGCATATTCCAAGCCCGCAGCCTTGGCTGCCGCTTCAATGGCGGCGCTGGTTGGCTGCTCTGCCCCACCTTCAAAATCAGGGCGATTGTTCAAAACCGCTTTGAAGCCCGCTTCTGCAGCCGAAGCCATGGCTTCAGGCGTCAGTTGAGGCGCAGCGTAAACGTCTTGAGCGATGGGTTGCACGGCGACGGAATTGCTCATGATGGGGCTCCTTGGGTTCAACCAGCCAGAGCGGCTTTGACGGCTGCAGAGACCAAGCCCATGTCAGCCTGACCGGCCAGACGCTGCTTGACGGCCCCCATCACTTTGCCCATGTCGCCCGGGCCCGATGCACCCAGTTCAACGACGATGGCTTTGACAGCCGCATTGACCTCATCGGCGCTCAAGCGCTTGGGCAAGTAGACCTCGAGATCAACAATTTCCGACTTTTCTTTGTCAGCCAGATCCTGGCGGCCACCGGCTTCGTATTGCTGAGCAGCATCCTTGCGTTGCTTGATCAGCTTGTCGACGATGGCGATCACCATCGTGTCATCCAACTCCACACGCTCATCGACCTCTTTTTGCTTCATCGCAGCCAGCAACATGCGGATGGTGCCCAGACGGTCAGCCTCTTTGGCACGCATGGCGGCCTTCATGTCATCAGAGATACGTGCTTTCAAGCTCATGGCAGTGACTCAGGTTGGATGTTCAATAAGGAATTCAGAATACAAAAAGCCCGCATGGGCGTCCCCGCGCGGGCTTTTTGCAGGAACCGGTCGGGCAGATAAGCCACGGTGACCGGTTCAGAAACGGTACTGGATCAGTACAGCTTCTTAGGCAGTTGCATGCTGCGCACGCGCTTGTAGTGGCGCTTGACGGCGGCAGCCTTCTTGCGCTTGCGTTCAGCGGTTGGCTTTTCGTAGAACTCGCGAGCGCGCAGTTCGGTCAGCAAACCCAGCTTTTCGATGGTGCGCTTGAAGCGGCGCAGGGCCACGTCAAACGGCTCGTTTTCTTTGACACGGATGGTCGTCATTACAAATTCGCTTTCAGTATGAATGCATTCAAAGGGCTGGCTTCAATGGCCTCTGCCGTTTCAATTCAGATCAATCACACAGGACCTCGGGCCAGGGCCCGCTCCCGGTTTCCGCGGATGGAAACGGGTCTGCCCAACGGGGTTGTGCATGACTGGGTCTAAACCGTCACGCCAGGGGACTTTTTTGCAAGCATCAAAGCAAGCCCCACCAACAAAGCCTGAGATTCTACCCTGATTTCTAACAAATTTCCACTAAATAACCAATTCAGTCGCGGCGAGTTTCACAATTCCCTGCTGCTGAGCCAGAAATTGGCGTTGAGACTCAGTTGGACGCGGCAAATCAGCGGGCCAATCCCAATGCGTATGGTCGATCAATTCGACCAAAGGTTCAAGCACAAAAGCGCGCTGAAGCATCCTGGGGTGCGGAATGGTCAAAAAATCAGTCTGACTGGTGGCGCCGCCATACCAAAGGAGATCCAGATCCAGCGTTCTGGGGGCGTGCCAGTAAGGCCTGGCCCGATCATGCTGGCGCTCCAGATCCAGCAGAAGCCCCAATAGCTCGCGCGGCCCCAGGGCGGATTGGACCGCCACCACGGCGTTCAAGTAGTCCGGACCACCCGCGTCTACAGGTTTGGTCTGGTAAACGCTGGAAACCCCTTCCAGGGCCGTCCACGGCGCATGGTTGAGCGCAGAAATGGCTGACTGCATGTTGGCATGCACGTCACCAAGATTGCCACCTATGCCGATCAGGGCCCGGAACCTTGGCGGCATCTCGGTCAAAGTCATGTCATCAGTCCTGCGAGGCTTCTCGGGCCGCACCGCCCTCACCGGCTGGTTTACGACGACGGCGACGGCGCTTCTTGGCGGGCGCATCCCCACCGACATCGTCTGCACCATGCGATGGGCTGGACGATTTGGCGGCACGCTTGGCAGATTCTTGCTGACGGGCTTCGTCCATCAAGTCCTTGCGCTCATGCGCATCGGCCAATGAGAAAGCTTCCCACCAGCTGGCCAGCAAGGGATCGACTTCGCCACATTGGCCGCGCAAGCGCAAAAAGTCAAACCCAGCACGGAAGCGGGGTTGCTCGACCAGGCTCAGCGGGCCATTGCCAATGCGCTTGTCAAATCGGGGCTGCATGGTCCAGATCTCACGCATGTCGGCGGCCAGCTTGCCACGACCGGAGATGTCGCCAATCTGGGCGTCAAACACGGCGTCTGTGGCGGCTTGCAATGCGGGGAACGG
>JBDKHX010000161.1:0-4622 GCA_039797415.1 Pseudomonadota bacterium
ATGACAGACTTGTCAAAACGGCCTTCGGCTTGTGCCAATGCCGCACGGCGGTGAGACTCGGCCGCAAATGCGTCCAGGTCCTGACGACTGAAGCCTTCCAGGGTGGCGATCAAGTCAGCGCTGATGCCTTGTGGGATGAAGGACAAGGCGTTGTTCACGCGTGGGTCCATCACCCAGGCACCACCATCGCTACCCATGGCCCAGCGGCTCATGGATTCGACACCACCGGCAACGACCATGTCTTCCATGCCGGACATGATCTTGGCTGTCGCCAGGTTGATGGCTTCCAAACCCGAGGCGCAGAAGCGCGACAGGGTCACACCGGCCACAGTCTCGGCCCAACCGGCGTCCAGCACGGCGGTACGGGCAATGTCAGCACCTTGTTCACCCACGGGGGTCACGCAACCCAAGACCACGTCGTCCACAAAAGAGGTGTCCAACTGATTGCGTTGTTGCAGGGCTTGCAGCAAGGTACGCAGCAACCACACAGGCGTGGCTTGATGCAGGCTGCCGTCCTTCTTGCCCTTACCACGTGGGGTACGGACAGCGTCGTAAATGTAGGCTTCAATCATGGAAGCTCCTTCAATGTAGGTTGAGTGTCTGGCCGATCACAGGAAACGTGATGCCAGTTCCTTCATGATTTCGTTGGTGCCGCCGTAGATGCGCTGCACGCGGGCATCGGCATACAAACGGGCAATCGGGTATTCCTTCATGTAGCCGTAGCCGCCGAACAATTGCAGGCATTCGTCAATCAGCTTGCATTGGTTGTCGGTGATCCAGTACTTGATCAGCGCCGCACGGTCCACACCCAACTCACCCTTGAGGTGCGACACCATGGCTGCATCAACCAAAGCGCGCGAGGCCATCAACAAGGCCTGGCACTCAGCCAACTTGAAGCGGGTGTTCTGGAACGAGAAAACGGGCTTGCCAAAGGCCTTGCGCTCTTTGACATAGGCCAGCGTTTCCTTCATCGCCAGCTCCATGGCGGCAATGCCGGCCACAGCGACGATCAAACGCTCTTGAGGCAGCTCTTGCATCAACTGGAAGAAGCCCATGCCTTCTTGCTCGCCCAGCAGGTTGTGCTTGGACACGACCACGTCGTCGAAGAACAGCTCGGACGTGTCTTGTGCATCCATGCCGATCTTGTCCAGATTGCGACCACGACGGAAGCCAGGCGCCTCGTCGGTTTCGACCACAAACAGGGAGATGCCTTGCGCCGCCTTGTCCTTGTCCGTCTTGGCGACCACGATCACCAGGTTGGCCAACTGGCCGTTGGTGATGAAGGTTTTGCTGCCGTTGATCTTGTAGTTGTCGCCGTCCTTCAAGGCCAAGGTGCGCACGCCTTGCAAGTCTGAGCCCGTGCCGGGTTCAGTCATGGCGATGGCGCCGATGTACTCGCCGGTGGCCAGCTTGGGCAACCAGCGCTTCTTTTGCTCTTCGGTGCCGTAGTGCAGGATGTAAGGCGCCACGATGCCCGAGTGCAATGAACCACCAAAACCGCCGATGGCGGCCTCACCTTGCGCCAGGATCAGTGCCGCTTCGTGACCAAAGTCGCCACCCGCGCCGCCGTACTCTTCAGGCGTCGAGGCGCACAGAAAGCCGTTTGCACCCGCCTCTTCCCAAGCCTGGCGATCCATCATGCCGGCAGCACGCCAACCTTCGTCTTTCGGGCCCCACTGCTCTTTGAAAAAACGAGTCGCCGACTCATAGAGCATCTTGTGCTCGTCGGTCATCCAGGTGGGGGTAAAACATTGAATAGCCACGAAATGTCTCCTCGGTATCTTCCAGATTTCCAGTACGAAGGCCGCTCACGCGACAACTTGATGGGCATCAATGGGTAATTTCAATTACCTATAGTAGAAACCCGATATTGAGTTGTCCATGCCGACAAAATCAGGACTTTTGTCGCACCTTATGCCTGTAGGCATCGCGTGTTTGGCATGCCTGTGATCTTGAACACTGGGGCCGAAACAGGCAAGAGGATGAGGCCAAAAAAAACGAACGACCGTTCATTTGGTAAGATTGATTTCCAATCCGGAAACTGTGCTTGCCATGCCCCACACTCGCCCTAACGCCAGCCCCACACCCGCAACACCCACCGAGACCGACGCCACACAAGTGGACCGTCGCGCCATCCTGGCTCGCATGCGGGGCGACACCCTCACCCGCATTGAAAAAGCGGTGCTGGACTTGTTTTCAGACAAAGACTTCCACGAGGTCAGCCTGCTGGACGTGGCCAAGAAGGCGAACGTGTCCCTGCAGACGATTTACAAGTACTTCGGAAGCAAAGAGGTGCTGGTCTACGCCATGCTGGACGTGATGCTGGGCCGCCTGGCTGAACGCATGATCGACCACCTCCAAGGCATCGATGATGCGCGCGAGCGCCTGAGAAAAACCTGCTGGGTTACCCTGGACTACATGGACAAGCACCCAGCCGTGATGCTGCTGCTGTTCACGGCGGTGCCCGTGTCTCGCCACAAAAACATCAGCATCTACGAAAGCCCGGAGCTGATGGGCGCCTTCCTGGGCGTGTTCAAAGACGGGCAAGCACGCGGGGTGTTCAACAACCGCGTGTCATCCAAAATCTTGCTGGACGTGTTCATGGGCATGATCGGGCGCATCGTGCTGATGCACATCGTGCGCCGCGAAAAGCGTTCACTCATCGACCAGTTCGATGAGCTTTACCAAATCCTGTCACGCGCCATGGCGGCAGATTGAGCCCATTGAACGAGGGTTGAAAGCCACGCAGGCTTATTGACCGCCCGACTTGGCCGCTGCCTCGCGCAACTTGTCCTTCTTGCTCTTGCGCTTGCCTTTGATGCCACCGTTCGGGTCCAAGCCCTTGGGCGCAGGCGTGTCGTCCTCACCCACCTGGGGCACGGCCTTTTGCTCGTCAGACACCTCAAAGCCGGGCACCTGCTCACGCGCCACGCGCTGGCCTTGGCGCTTTTCAATCAAGCGGAAGTGCGACTCCATGTCTGGCGTGACGAAACTGACCGCCAACCCACTTTCGCCCGCCCGGCCCGTACGACCAATGCGGTGCACATACTCGGCTGGCGATCGCGGCAGGTCATAGTTGACCACCACGGGCAACTTGGCGATGTCGATACCGCGCGCAGCCACATCGGTGGCCACCACCACCTGCAACTCGCTGGCCTTGAAGGCATCCAGCACTTGCCTGCGCGCGCCTTGGCTCAAATCACCATGGAAGGCGGCCGCGTGGATGCCGACACGATGCAACTTGTGGGCGACCAATTCGGTGGCGTACTTGGTTGCCGCGAACACCAGCACCCGAGACCATTCATTCGATTCAATCAGGTGGCGCAACAACTGGGTGCGGCGCTCAGCCTCGACCTCAATCGATCGTTGCGTGATGTCTGGCGCCGTTTCAGGCTCATCTTCGATTTCGATGCAAGCTGGCTCGTACAGCAGCGCGCCGGCCAAGTCCTGCACATCGTCCGGAAACGTGGCCGAGAAGAACAAGCTCTGACGGCTTTGCGGCAGCATGTCCAGAATGTGAGACAGCTCATCGGCAAAGCCCAGATCCAGCAAACGATCTGCCTCGTCCAGCACCAGCGTAGACACCGTCGACAAGGACAGCGCGTTGTGCTCGATCAGATCCAGCAAACGGCCCGGCGTGGCCACCACCACATCCGCACCACCCCGCAAGCTCATCATCTGGGGGTTGATGGACACCCCACCAAAAGCAGCCACCACCTTGATCGGCGCGCGCAAGGCTTGCGCCAACTCACGGAATACCTCGCCCACCTGCAAGGCCAGCTCACGCGTGGGCACCAGCACCAGGGCTTGCAAACGCTTGGGCGTGCTCAGACGCGAGCGCAGCAGGCGATCCAAAATGGGCAGTGCAAACGCACCGGTTTTGCCCGACCCGGTCTGAGCCAGGCCCAACACATCCCGCCCCTCCAACACCACCGGAATGGCTTGCGCCTGGATGGGCGTGGGGATTTCAAAACCGAACTCGGCCGCAACGCGAACCAGAGGGGATGACAGACCGAGAGAAGCAAAAGGCATCCCGCATTGTCGCAGGCAATGCCTCTATCAGGAAGCATGAAAAAACCCGCCGCAAAGCAAACGCTTCAGGGCGGGTTCTCTGCGCGGCCCAAAAGGCCGCAAAGGTCAATGCAATCAGGCTTGACGACGGCGAGCAATCACGCCCGTCACAGCCAAACCAGCCAACAGCATGGCCCATGTTTCTGGCTCTGGCACAGCCGCTGTCACAGGCGTTTGAGAAATGGTCACTGCATCGCCATTTGCAAAAGTCAAGCCAGTAACAAACGCTGTAGGGTTGGCAGGATCAAGCATGGCCGCCTCATCAATGTCACGCAGAGAAAACCCCTTGACGCCAGCAGCAAACAAGAACGACTCGCCACCCTTGACTGTGCCCAACAAACCTGCGGCAGACGTGTCACCCAAAGCGTAGATTTCATACCCATCTAGATCGCCAGACAAGGTCGGCAGCAACACACTGGTGATCAGGTTGTCCCCACCCAAAATCTCGTAGTCATAACCGATCGAGATAATCGGATCGATGAACACCGGCACATTCAGTGTTGGCGTAAACTCAAAAACGAATGCGCCGCCAGGTCCAATGCTAGAAGGCA
>JBDKHX010000162.1:0-4608 GCA_039797415.1 Pseudomonadota bacterium
ACTCATCACTGTAAGCCGTTTGGTGAAACCCTGCTGACACAAATCATTCATGAACTTGTCATGGGCTCTGTCTATCGTTCAACTCAATTCGACACACACCCAGCACTGCCATGACGAACCGCACCAACACCTCCCGCCGCCTCGCCCTCAAATTTCTGGCGGGCGCCCCCATGTTGCCCATGACTGGCTTGGCAGCATCGACTCTGTTGACCGGCTGCGGTGGCGGTGGCGACTCAGCCACCAACTCGGACAGCACACCCAGCAGCGGCGGCCCAGCCACGTTTGTGTCTGCATCGTTTGGCTCGATGGCGGCCCCCACCACGGTGGCCAACATGGCAACGACCTATGTGGCATCGACTCTGAACGTCAAACTGAGCGATGGCTCAACCCAAACCTTCAATCTGACCTACGAGCCCTTCTTTTTGACCGGCAAACAGGTGCCCAAAACGAACGGCAACGGCGACACCATCTTGGCTGGCGGCTATTACAGCATCCAGGGCGATCCGATCATGGACGAGTCGATGGGCGAAAGTTCGTCACGTCAGTTCTTCAGCGACTCGCCTGACGGCACCACCTTGTTGACCGTGCCCAACGCCAAAGTGGAAGGCGTCAACAACCCTGTGTTTGCGGTGGTCCAGTTCGAATACGCCACCTGGGCACAAGACGGTGCCACACCGATGTACGGCAAGCTGCCCTCGCCCATCGCTGTGTTGACGCTGGACCAGGATGTCAGCACTGGCAAGTTGACCTTCAAGAAGTACCACAACGTCGACACCCGTGGTGTGAATGGCCTGTGGATCACCTGCGGTGCCAGCCTGTCGCCATGGGGCACCCATTTGTCCAGCGAAGAGTACGAGCCCGATGCATTTGCGCCGCGCGCCGGTAGCCTGCTGGAGGGCTTCAGCCAGAATCTGTACGGCGGCGGCGCCATTGCCAACCCGTACCACTACGGCCACATGCCTGAAGTCACGGTCAAGCCCGATGGCACCGCCACGATCAAGAAGCACTACTGCATGGGCCGTATCTCGCACGAACTGGTGCAAGTGATGCCCGACAACCGCACCGTGCTGATGGGTGACGATGCCACCAACAGCGGTTTGTTCATGTTCATCGCCGACAAGGAAAAAGACCTGTCTGCCGGCACCTTGTACGTGGCCCAACTGCAAAACGACTTCAACACCGCCGCCCTGGCTGGCACCACCAGCATTGGCCTGAAGTGGATCAAGTTGGGACACGCCACCAGCGCCGAAATCGAAGCACTGGCCGGCACCCTGGACACGCCCCTGAATCCGTCAGACATCATGGATGTCAAGCTGACTGCCCCATCTGACACCAGCTACACCAAGGTCTTTGTGGGCGGCACCGCCAACTGGATCAAGATCAAGCCAGGCATGGAAAAGGCCGCAGCCTTCCTGGAAACCCATCGCTACGCTTACTTGATGGGCGGCAGCATGGGCTTTAGCAAGATGGAAGGCACTTGCGTCAACATCAAAGACAAGGTCGCCTACTCTGCCCTGCAAAACATGGTGGACTCGATGGTGACCAACAACACCAAGGGCTGGAACGCCGCAAGCCGCATCGGCCTGGACAAAGCCGTCAAAGCGGGCGCCATCCTGGCCCACACCTTGAGCGGCGGCCAAGCCGACAAAGCAGGCACGAGCATCAACAGTGAATGGGTGCCCGCCAGCACCAAGGTGCTGATGGTGGGTGAAGACATCGCAGCCGACAGCTTGGGCAACACCGCCAACCCCAACAAGATCGGCAACCCCGACAACCTGAAGTTCTCGGAGAAGCTGCGCACCCTGTTCATCGGCGAAGACAGCGGCCAGCACACCAACAACTTCCTGTGGGCCTACAACGTCGACACCAAAGAACTGGCTCGTGTCATGTCGATGCCAGCGGGTGGTGAAGCCACAGGTTTGCACGCAGCGGATGAAGTCAACGGCTGGACCTACGTGATGAGCAACTTCCAGCACGCCGGCGACAGCAGCTACGTCAAGAGCAAGGCCGAATTGAACGCCGCCATCAACACCAACTACAACAACAAGTTCAGCGCAGCTGTGGGTTACCTGACCGCAAGCAGTACCAGCCTGAAGCTCAACAAGGTCTGACGCATTCACTGCATCGCCTTTGGACACCCGCTCAATGCGGGTGTTTTTCATGGCGCCGAGCCAAAAAGCGTCATTCCGGGCAAAAAACACAGCCCAAGGCGGCACAGATGTCCGTTGGCCGATAAAATAAAGGGTTTGCCCGATATTGCTTATTCCAGCTCACCCCAACCGACCGGAGACTGCTTGCATGGCCTCTTTGTTTGCCGCCGTTGAAATGGCCCCCCGCGACCCAATTCTGGGCCTCAACGAACAATTCAATGCCGACACCAACCCCAACAAGGTGAACCTGGGTGTGGGCGTTTACACCGACGACAAGGGCAAACTGCCCCTGCTGAAGTGCGTGGCCGCTGCTGAAAAGCAAATGATGGAAGCCCCCAAGGCCCGTGGTTACCTGCCCATCGACGGCATCGTGGCCTACGACAAGGCCGTGCAAGGCCTGGTGTTTGGTGCTGATCACCCCGCCGTGACAGGTGGCCGCATCTCCACCGCCCAAGCCATTGGCGGCACAGGCGGCCTGAAGCTGGGTGCTGACTTCCTCAAGCGCCTGAACCCGAACGCCCAAGTTCTGATTTCTGACCCCAGCTGGGAAAACCACCGCGCTCTGTTTGAGTCCGCTGGCTTCACCGTGGGCACCTATCCTTACTACGATGCGGAAAACCGTGGCATCAACTTCGCAGGCCTGACCGCCACGCTGAAGGCTGCCGCTGCTGGCACCATCGTGTTGTTGCACGCTTGCTGCCACAACCCGACCGGCTACGACCTGACAGACGCCCAGTGGGATGAAGTCATCGGCATCATCAAGGCACAAGGCCTGGTGCCATTCCTGGACATGGCCTACCAAGGCTTTGGCAACGGCATCGCCGAAGACGGCCAAGTGGTCATCAAGTTCCTGGAATCGGGCCTGAGCTTCTTCGTGTCCACCAGCTTCTCCAAGAGCTTCTCGCTGTACGGCGAACGTGTGGGCGCCCTGAGCATCGTCAGCGAAACCGCTGAAGAAGCCTCTCGCGTGCTGAGCCAGCTCAAGCGCGTGATCCGCACCAACTACTCCAACCCTCCTACACATGGCGCTCAAGTGGTCGCATCCGTGCTGACCAACCCTGAACTGCGCAAGATGTGGGAAGACGAGCTGGCTGAAATGCGTGACCGCATCAAGCAAATGCGCACAGCCCTGGTGTCCGAGCTGACCGCAGCTGGCGTGCAAGGCGACCTGAGCTACATCACCCGCCAAAAGGGCATGTTCAGCTACTCCGGTCTGAACGCGACCCAAATGCAACGTCTGCGCGCTGAGTTCGGCATCTACGGTGTCGACTCTGGCCGCATCTGCGTGGCGGCACTGAACACTGGCAACCTCAAAGCCGTTGCCGCTGCGATCAAAGCAGTCATGTAAGTGACGCAGGAGTCGCTTTCACGCGACAACCTGACTTCGACCAAGAAAAGGGCCCTCGTGGCCCTTTTTGCACATCTGAACACTGTCGTGAGACGACTAAGCGGCCCCTCCGGCCACGCTAGGGCAAATCTGACCGATCAGCACATCTTGATGCTTTTGACATAACGCGCAACGAGGGCCGGAATGCCAAAAAATGCCCGGTCAAACAGGCTTTGTTACGCAAATGTGAGACGCCCCGCTGATGCAAAGATGGTGAAAGTCATTTATGCTGCACTGCACAAAGTCGAAAACCGCGGCTTTTGCAGATTGCGCCAGATACCCGAACCCAAAAGGTCACACCATGCTTTATCAGATCTACGAAACCAACCGCGCCTGGCTCAGCCCCTTCTCTGAATTTGCCAGTGCAGCGTCCAAGCTGTACAGCCACCCCATGTCGCCGATGGCCCAGATGCCACAGGCACAACGTGTTGCCGCCGGTTTCGACCTGATTCACCGCCTGACCAAAGAATACGAAAAGCCCGCCTTTGACATCCATGAAGTCAAAGTCGATGGCGTTGAAATCGTGATTCAAGAACAAGTGGTGGAAGAAAAGCCCTTCTGCCGCCTGATCCGCTTCAAGCGCTTCACAGATGACGTGGAAGTGCTGGCCCAGATGCGTGACCAACCCTCAGTTCTGGTCGTTGCCCCATTGTCTGGTCACCATGCCACCCTGTTGCGCGACACCGTCCGCACCTTGCTGCACGACCACAAGGTCTACATCACCGAGTGGATTGACGCCCGCATGGTTCCGCTGGAAGACGGCACATTCCATTTGGATGACTACGTCAACTACGTGCAAGATTTCATCCGAACCGTAGGCCCGAACGTTCACGTGATCTCGGTTTGCCAACCCACCGTGCCGGTGCTGGCTGCCGTGTCCCTGATGGCCAGCCGTGGCGAAAAGACACCACTGACCATGACCATGATGGGCGGCCCCATCGATGCCCGTAAATCGCCCACAGCGGTGAACAACCTGGCGATGAACAAGGCCTACGAGTGGTTCGAGGCCAACGTGATCTATCGCGTGCCACCTAACTACCCAGGCGCCACCCGTCGCGTGTACCCAGGCTT